>NZ_DJUD01000047.1:0-118385 GCF_002439405.1 Psychrobacter sp. UBA6291
CTTTTGCAAGAGGTCTATTAAAAGCTCATTAACGAATAAATATTTTTCTCCGCAAACTAAAGCACAAATCGATATAGGAATAGAAATTGCACAGTTAGCATCTGATGATGTGTCTAATAACAATCGACCTTGGGAAGTCGTAGAGTCTTTAATGAATCAAAGTTTGGGACGAGACGAGGGTTGGAAAGAATACTATAAAGAAGAAATGAATAAAACTCAGAATAAAATTTCAAAAAGTAACATATGTGATGTATTTACTCTTGAAAGAAAAGCAGCTGTTTACAATTATAATGGAAACTATGAGCTTGCCAGCAAGCTAATCCAAGAAATTATTGATAAACATTGTGAGGATGATAGTGAAAGAGGGTGGTACCTTCAATTAATGGCAAGATATAAATATCTGCTTAGCAAAATAGAATCTAATTCATTACAAAAAAGTGCATTTTTAAAGAACAATGAACTCTTAAAACCTAGCGAAGGCATAACTTATAAAAAGTTAGATTTTATCAGTGAAAATAGAACTAAGAGAATTTCCGAGTGGGTTTCATCCCATAGCAATTATGAAGAAATGAATCTATCTGTTAGTAGTGTTCTATCTGATTTAGAGTTTGGGACGACAGCAGAAAAATTCGAATTAGCTCTCAAAGAACTAGGACTTATGTTAGGTTTTCTCAGTGAGAGACCAGATAAGGAGTTTAAGAAAGGCCCTGATAATCTTTGGTGTGGAGTTAGGAATCAATATTTTATTTTTGAATGTAAAAGCGAAGTTAATTTAGAGAGACAAGAAGTCAATAAACATGAAGTAGGTCAAATGAATAGTCATTGTGCTTGGTTTGAAAGTCAATATAACGATTCACCAGTTAAGAGAATACTAATCATACCGACTAAAAAAATATCTTATCATGCAGACTTTACTCATGAAGTAGAAATAATGAAAGCATGGAAGTTGAAGAGATTAAAAAGCAATGTTAAAGGGTTTTTTAAAGAGTTTCATAAATATGAGTTAAGCTCTCTCACAGATGAAAAAATCCAAGAATTCATTAATGCTCATGACTTAAATGTTGATTGCTTATTAAGTAAATACTCAGAAAAATATCATAGTAATACACTTTAAGAATGATTAGGTTATCAACTTCAGGGAATAGCGTACTAGTATCAAACCAGTACGCTAAAAAGCATGATTAAAACTTCTACCTAGCATCCCTTTTTGCAAAAGTATTCGCAACTAATGCACCACTAAAGTTATGCCATACACTAAATATCGCGCTAGGTAAGGCCGCGACAGGGTTGAAATACGTTGCCGCAAGGGCAGCGCCCAGACCAGAGTTTTGCATGCCCACTTCTATCATAATCGCGCGGCGTTGTCTCTCCGTAAAGCCGGACAAGCGAGCGATTACATATCCCAAGGTATAACCCGTCATATTATGTAATGCAACCACGATAAATACGATAGCACCGCTATCTAAAATAGTCGCTTTAGATACGGCAACCACCGCCGCGATGATAATAGAGATACCCAATACCGACACCATCGGTAATACCTCGGTGACGAACTCGATCTTTTTACCCAAAAATTTATGAAAGATAACACCTAGTAATATGGGCAAGATGACGATTTTCGTAATGGTTATCATCATACTGGCCAAATCGATATCAATCAGCTGCCCCGCAAAAATACTGAGCAGAATAGGGGTTAGAAAAGGCGCAAGTAGGGTAGAGATAGAGGTAATCGCCACACTCAATGCCACATCACCTTTGGCTAAGAACGTAATCACGTTACTAGACGTACCGCCAGGGCAGCAACCAACCAAGATAACACCGACTGCTATTAAAGGATCGAGGTTGAAAATTACTGTTAATAAGTAAGCAATCAATGGCATGAGCGTAAATTGTGCTAATAGCCCTACCAATACAGGTTTGGGGCGTTTGACAATTTCTAGGAAATCTTCCGTTTTGAGCGTCATGCCCATCCCAAACATAATAATACCAAGTATGGGAACGATCAAAAAAGCCAACGAGGCAAAAAGTTCAGGAAAAATAAATCCCAAAACAGCACTGACCAATGCCCAGATTGCAAAGGTTTTGCCAATCCAACTAGAAAGTAATGCAATCTGATTCATAGTCTGTCTCACAACAATAAAAGTAATAAAGTAGACAATAATCTAGCATGGTTATTGTTAGCAAATGATGAAAGTATTTTGCTATGAACGTAGCCATAAGTTTGCTTATTTAAGGCAAATCACTACCCCATAAAAAATGGCTTACCCATATTAAATGAGTAAGCCAAAAAATAACTATCAGGTTTCTATAATTTAATTGGTTAATCCACTACAAATTCGGATTTAACCACTTCTCAGCCGTTTTCATATCCCAACCTTTACGCTCAGCATAGCTCTCTAACTGATCGGTACTGATTTTACCGACGTTAAAGTACTCGCTATTAGGATGCGAGTAGTAGAAACCACTGACCGATGACGCAGGCCACATCGCATAGCTTTCGGTGAGCTTAGTACCGATAGCATCGCCCGTACCAAGCCATTCAAAGAGTTTGCCTTTTTCAGTATGCTCAGGGCAGGCAGGATAGCCAGGCGCAGGGCGGATACCGACGTATTTTTCTTTAATCATCTCATCATTGGTTAGATTTTCGTCAGCTTGATAGCCCCAATATTCTTTACGAATCAGCTCATGCAAATGCTCGGCAAAGGCTTCGGCTAAGCGGTCAGATAAGGCTTGGGTCATGATGGCATTATAGTCGTCGCCAGCTGCTTTGTACTGTTCAGCAAGCGCCTCTGTGCCAACGATAGAGACCGTAAAGCCGCCAAGATAGTCTGTGTGCGCATCTGATGGCGAGATAAAATCTGCCAAGCTAAAGTTTGGCTTGCCGCTGGCTTTATCTGACTGTTGACGCAGGTGCTCAAATTGATATTCTGCTGTGCCGCCCTCAGCCGGTGCTTTGTCATAGACGGTGACGGTATCGGCACCGGTACGACGGGCTGGCATGAGTTTAAAGACACCTTTGGCGACGATTAACTTTTCATCAATCATCTTTTGCATCAAGTCATTGGCATTGTCAAACAAATCACGCGCGGCTTCACCAACCACATCATCTTGCAAGATTTTTGGGTATTTACCCGCCAAGCCCCAAGAGATAAAGAACGGCGTCCAGTCGATATAAGGCAATATATTGGTAATCGGGTAATCATCAAGGATGACTTGACCTAGCTTATTTGGCACTGGCGGTACATAGTTGTCCCAATCGTACTGAAAACCAAGCTCAATGGAATCGGCATAAGATATTTTCGCCGCTTTCGGTTGACGTTTGGCAAGGCGCTCACGTACTTTGATGTACTCTTCGCGCGTCTCATCGATTAAGCCTTGACGGTGCTCTTTTGACAGCAGCTTAGTGACTACGCCAACTGAGCGTGAAGCGTCTGATACATAAATAACCGCATCGTTTTGATATTGTGGCTCGACTTTAACGGCGGTATGCGCTTTAGAAGTCGTTGCCCCGCCAATCATCAAGGGTAGGGTCATGCCGCGTTCTTGCATTTGCTTAGCGACGTAGACCATCTCATCGAGACTTGGGGTGATAAGACCTGACAAACCGATGATATCGACTTCCTCTTTGATGGCAGTATCGAGGATTTTTTCACACGGTACCATCACGCCAAGATCGAGGATTTCATAGCCGTTACAGCCAAGCACCACGCCGACGATGTTTTTACCGATATCATGGACATCACCTTTGACCGTTGCCATGAGGATTTTACCTTTCTTTTCGCCCTCGACTTTTTCCGCTTCGATATACGGGTTGAGCCAGGCAACCGATTGTTTCATCACGCGGGCAGATTTTACCACTTGTGGTAAGAACATTTTACCTGCGCCAAATAAATCGCCGACGATATTCATGCCATCCATTAATGGCCCTTCGATGACTTCTAGTGGCTTGGGGTATTTCTCCCACGCCTCTTTGGTATCAGCGTCAATAAAAGTAGTGATGCCTTTTACCAATGCATGCGCAATACGCTCCTCGACCGTGCCTTCGCGCCATGACATATCGACGGTGCTGTCTTTTTTCTTCCCACCATCTTGATAGCTTTCAGCGATGGTCATCAAGCGTTCGGTCGCCTCTTGACCACTTTCGCCTTGATTGCGGTTGAGCATCACATCTTCGATGGCGTCGCGAGCTTCCTCGGGAATGTCATCATAAACCTCCAGCATAGCTGGATTGACAATACCCATGGTTAAGCCGTTTTGAATTGCATGGTATAGAAAGACTGAATTGATGGCTTCACGAATCGGGTTGCCACGAAAACTAAACGACACGTTGGAGACGCCGCCCGATACCATGGCATTTGGCAGGTTATCGGTTATCCATTTGGTGGCGTTGATAAAGTCCGCGCCGTAATTATTATGCTCAGTAATACCGGTTGCAACCGCAAAGATATTCGGGTCAAAGATGATATCCTCACTAGGGAAGCCGACTTCATTGACCAAGACATCATAGCTGCGCTGACAAATCTCGATCTTGCGCTCATAGGTATCGGCCTGACCATCCTCATCAAACGCCATGACGATGACCGCTGCGCCATAGCGCATACAAAGCTTGGCGCGCTCGACGAACTCAGCATGGCCTTCTTTTAATGAGATAGAGTTGACGACGGATTTACCTTGAATGCGTTTAAGTCCTTCTTCGATAATGTCCCATTTAGAGGAGTCAATCATCAGGGGCACGCGGCTGATATCCGGCTCACCAGAGACCAAGTTGACGAAATGAATCATCGCTTGCTTGGAGTCGAGCATGCCCTCGTCCATATTGATATCGACGATTTGTGCGCCGCCCTCGACTTGGTCACGGGCGACATCGAGTGCTTCAGTATAAGCTTCGGTTTTAATCAAGCGTAGGAATTTCTTTGAGCCCGTCACGTTGGTACGCTCACCGACGTTTACGAATAAGCTTTCAGGGGTAATGGTAAATGGCTCAAGTCCTGATAAGCGGCAGGCAGGCGGTATTTCAGGTATCACGCGCGGTGGGTAATTGGCGACCATCTCCGCAATTAGGCGAATATGCTCAGGCGTGGTGCCGCAACAGCCGCCGACGATATTTAGAATGCCAGCTTTGGCAAAGCCTTCGAGCAGGGCCGCCGTTTGCTCAGCTGTTTCATCGTACTCACCAAACTCATTGGGCAAACCTGCGTTTGGATGCGCTGACACATAAGTATTGGCGATATTTGACAGCGTTTGAATATGGGGACGCAGCGCGTCAGCACCAAGCGCACAGTTAAAACCAACCGATAACGGCTTAGCATGACGAATCGAGTTATAAAACGCTTCTGCCGTTTGGCCTGAAAGCGTCCGACCAGACGCATCGGTAATTGTCCCCGAAATCATAATCGGTAATTCAAAGCCAATATCATCAAACACGCCCGTGACGGCAAAGATTGCTGCCTTAGCATTTAGCGTATCAAAAATGGTCTCGATTAACAGGATATCGACGCCACCTTCTATCAAAGCCAGCGTCGCCTCACGGTAATTAAGCACCAACTCATCAAAGGTGATATTCCGAAAGGCGGGGTCATTGACGTCAGGGGATAATGAACAAGTACGCGACGTCGGCCCAATAACGCCTGCCACAAAGCGCGGCTTTTCTGGGGTCTTAGCGGTGTATTCATCAGCGGCTTCGCGGGCAATTCTCGCAGCGGTTTTATTGAGCTCAGGCACGAGGTGCTGCATGTCGTAGTCGGCCATCGATAGGCGCGTACCGTTAAAGCTATTGGTTTCAATGATATCGGCACCTGCTTTTAGGTGCGCGCTATGAATCTCTTTAATCATCTGCGGCTGCGTGAGCACCAACAAATCGTTATTACCGCGTACATCTTGCTCAATATCGGCAAAACGCTCGCCGCGATAATCGGCTTCCTCTAACTTAAAGGTCTGAATATGGGTGCCCATCGCGCCATCTAACATCATAATCCGCGCCACCAGCTGCTCAGTAATACGAGCGCGCGCGGTTAACTGCTGCGCTTTATAAGGAAATACAGCAGGCGGCGTCAAAATAAAGTCACTAGCCGTGCTTGATACATTGGTGGCATTGGCTGTATTGGTATTGATGACACCAGTATGATTATGAGAACAGGTCGGTGGGGTGGTGGTTTGAGTCATAGGAGCGCTGCTTATTAGAGTTAAGATAAGAAAAGAAAGAAGATAAAGTGTTCAAAGTTTTTAGGGCGAGCTTACTAAGTTAGCTACTTATAAAATAGGGTGTACAAAACAATAGTATTGATAAAAATTTGGCTTAAAAATTGATAAGCAAATCTGGATTATTCTAGCACGAAACGGCTATTACTCGCGGAATTGTGCTTATTCCGCTTATTCCATTTTGGCACTATCACTGACGATATTGTATTCAAACATATCAAGAATTTATTACTATGATCAATTATCGTTGCACTAAATTAGCCCCGTATTAAACGTTAAAATGCCATTAAAAGTTCCGAATCAAAAATACCGTTATAACAAATTCTATTGCATAACGCCGCTTGGAACAAATGAATATCATTTCAGTAGACGATTACCTAAAGCTTTGATTTGTATTTATAAAGCAGCTATTTATACGAGGTTTTATTAAACCGCCTTGGTTTACACGTAAGCTACAAAAATTAGCCTAAACGCAAGTTTATAATGCTTTGTGATATGTTAATTTAATTTCAGAAGGATTGACGTTTCATAAGCAATGCTTATTAGTAACTGTTAATGGTTTTTATTTGAGAGTGGTTAGCAATTAAGAATTAAAAACGGAATAGGCAAGGATTTTAAGGAAAGACAATCTGACCGTAAGATCGTAATAAAAATCAATAAATTGTAATCAGTAAACTATTCATTTATTAAACCATGCAGTCATTCAATCATTAAGGACAATGTTATGAAACTGATCAAAATCGCCACTCTTGGCACCTTAGCCCTTTCAATTGCAGGCCTTAGCGCTTGTAATAATATGATGCCAACCAAAAGCCCTGCCACAACAGCGCCCATGCACAGCCAACCAACTGCCAATATGAACGTGGTACAGATTGCGCAAAGCAACGCTGATTTCTCACTACTAGTAGAAGCCTTGCAAGCAGCAGGTTTGGCAGGCGCGCTGACCGATACCAGTGCTAGCTACACGTTACTGGCTCCGACCAATGCCGCTTTTGTGCAAGCGTTACAAGAAACCGGCATGACCAAAGCTGAGCTGTTTACCAACAAGCCGTTGTTGACTAAAATCTTGACCTATCATGTGCTTAAAGGTAATACGCCTGTTTATCAAAAACACGTCAGACCGGGTAATTACACTATGCTTAGTAATGACACGCTGGTGATTACGCCACAAGGCCGATTAATGGATGAAAATGGTCGTACTACCAAGATTTTAAAAACAGATATCGCGGCGAGTAATGGCGTGATACATGTGATTGATAGAGTGTTACTGCCTAAATAATCTTGTTGCTTAAATAAGCAGTAAAAGAGCGACAAATTATTTGCTTAGGTAGTAGGCAGATTCAAATGCTATATAACTATTGCTAGGTTATAAACTTAATATTCTTGTTTAGCCTAGCAATGGGGTGCTATACGCGATCGATACAGTGTTGCTACCTAAGTCAGCAGTAAGTAAAAAATAATCAGCTAAGATAGTAGACACCGAGTGATATTACTTAACTTCTTGCTCATTTACCGGCATTTTCATTCAGAAGCTTTTATTTATCAGTATTTATAGTCAATCCAACTTAAAGTTGTAACAGCAGACATTGCTGAATAAATGATTTAGATTATTCTCACCCCAGCCTTGCCTGAGCTTTTTTACCTCAGCCCACTTCTTCTCAATAGGATTTAGATCAGGACTATAAGGCGGTAGCCAGAGTATGCGATGACCATGTCGGTTTAATAGCTTTTTGATACGTTTGTTCTTATGAAATCTGGCATTGTCCATGACGATGACACATTTGCGACCAAGCTTTGGAATGACGTTATACTTAAACCAGTCGTAAACCACTTGCCAGTTGATGTTATGGAGAAATATGTCCACGGCAAACAAGCTTTTTTGATATAGTGCCCCAATGACGTTAGTTCTTTTTGTTTTTTGATAATTATAGATATTGATGCAAGGTTTGCCTACTGGCGTATAGCCAAAGGCTCTGATAACTTCTTGCTCAAAGCCGCTTTCATCCATATAGATAATAGGGTAGCCTTGGCATTGATAGTGTTTCAGTTTAATGGTGTACTCTAATCGCTTAAGCCAACTTGATTTTGGGTGTTTAAGACTTTTTTTTGCGGGTATAGCCCAGCCGCTTCATGGCAGCTTCTACACCAGATTTACTACAGCCCAAACGAGCAGCTCTTTCATAGTAGTAAGCGTCAGGATAGTCAGTAATGTCTTGTTTTAGTGCTTCGGTAGATATTTTGCGCGGTGCTCTGACGATGAGCTTGATACTGATGTCTTTTTTCCAGTTAATAATGGTGGTGGGACTCATATCATAAAGCTTTGCTGCAGTGCGCACGCTCATGCCTTGTTCAAGAGACTGTAGTACCTTTTTACGAAGGATAATGGGGTATGTCATGGTGATTAGAGAGCTGGAATTTAGAATTATCGTAACATTTCTTGGTGGGATTGACTATATATCAGTATCTAAATTTAAAAGTTCCAAAACTAAAACCGTTCTAAAATCAAAAAACACCATCCATAAACCCGTTATTTCAAAGGAATGACCTATGTTAAAAAAGAATTTATTATCTATCGCTGTCGTTACCGCTGCTATGTCATTGGCGGCCTGTAACGATAAAGAAGCCGTTACTGAGCCAGTTGAGCCAGCCGCAACTACTGACGTAGCCGTTGAACCAGAAACCACCACAGATATGCCAGCTGAAGCAGTGGCTGAGTCTACTGATGCGATGCCTGTAGATGCAGCAGCGACGCAAAGTATCGGTGAGATGGCTGCTGGTAATGAGAATCTAACCATCCTAACCGAAGCGCTGCAAGCGGCTGATCTTGATGACATGATGATGGCAGAAGGTCAATACACGGTATTCGCCCCAACCGATGATGCCTTTGCTGCTTTGTTGACCAAACTAAACGTCACTAAAGAGGAATTGCTCGGTGATAAAGAGATGTTGACTAGCGTATTGACGTATCATGTCGTGCCGATGGTGGTCAAAGCTGCTGATATTCCTTATGGTACCGCTATCGACACGGCAAACGGTCAAACCATCTCTATTAGTGATGCTAACGTGATTACTGATGCCAGTGGCAACACTGCAAACATCGTTGGTACCGATATGATGGCAACCAACGGCGTAGTTCATGTAATTGATACAGTTTTATTGCCTAAATAAGGCTCAGCGATTCACACCAATCTTACTTTAAAATGCCAAAAGCCTAGCTATAAAGCTAGGCTTTTTTATGTTTGCTGACTGATGAAAAATTTATCCCAGTCACCCTGTATAGTCAAGATATTCTAAAAACGCTACGGTATTGCTGATATCAATTTTTTGTAGCCTCTGTCTGCGCAGGCACAGCAAGCAAGAAAAATTGATATCAGCAGTGTGTGATGTATCGATATTACTTTTCACTCACTCTGTAACGATTTTGAAATAAATCGCCCAATAAAAAAGCCTGAAACCATTGCCTCAGGCTTTTTGTTTTATCGATGCTTGTAGTGTCATCAATACTGCTTAGATAACATTATAGCTCAGTAAACTATAGATGTTCTTTATGTAATGGGTCTTGAGCTGCCATTCTTTGTTGCTGCTTTAGATGACGCTCTTCCCAATACGGCGCATTTTTGATACCGAATTTTGCTGGATCAAAGGTATAGTGCTTCACGCCTGCTTTACGCTGTGCTTCATAATCCCTAAGCATAGTAAGCGTTGGACGCGCGACAATAAAGATAACCAAAATACCAACGATATTTAACCACGCCATTAGGCCTACGCCAATATCACCGATATCCCAAATGTAGCCTGCAGAGTTAAGACCACCGTAGGCAACCATTACCATGATTAAGATTTTAACTAAGAATAGACCAGTTCTATTAGCACCGCGACTGATAAAGCGCGTCAAGTAAGCCACGTTTACTTCAGCGATATAGTAGTACGCCAAGATGGTGGTAAAGGCAAAGAAGAAGACCGCAACGGCAATAAAGATATTACCAAATTGACCGTACATGGTTTCCATTGCCATCTGCGTAAAGGCAGGCGAGTTGATCTCAACACCAGCCGCGACGTTTTGTACGATGAATTGACCGTCAGGTAGTGTACCTTGGATATTATAAGTACCCATGGTGATGATCATAAACGCAGTCGCAGAACAGACTAGTAGGGTATCAACATACACTGAGAATGCTTGTACCAAACCTTGCTGTGATGGATGCTCAACTTCCGCAGCCGCCGCAGCGTGAGGACCTGTACCTTGACCCGCTTCGTTAGAGTAAATACCACGTTTGACACCCCAACCGATAGCGGCACCAAAGCCTGCTTGCGCGGTAAACGCATCACTGATAATCAAACCAAAGACTTCTGGAATCATCTGGTAATTGGTAAACATAATGACGAGTGCAAGGCCAATATAACCAAGAGCCATAAAAGGAACAGCATACTCGGTAAAGGTTGCGATACGTTTGATACCACCAAAGATAATAGTACCTAAGATGACCAAAATGATAGCAAGACCGACCAAGCGCATAGAGCCAACTTCTAAGCCCATGATATTCATCGGCGTGCCTTCACCCATGACTTGGGCAAACGCGCTGATAACGCCGTTTGCTTGTACGCCCGGTAAGAACATACCGCAAGCTAAGATAGACGCGACGGCAAAAAGAATGCCATACCAGCGTTGACCAAGGGCGCGCTCAAAATAGTAAGCTGGACCGCCGCGGTATTCGCCAGTGATGACGTCTTTTTCTTTATAAATCTGTGCAAGGGTTGCTTCGACATAAGCAGTAGATGCGCCTAAGAAAGCCACAACCCACATCCAAAATACTGCACCAGGACCACCGAAACCAATAGCGGCAGCGACCCCAGCGATGTTACCCATACCCACACGCCCCGCTAGGGATACGGCGAGTGCCTGAAATGATGAAATACCCTGTGCACTTGATTTACCGGTAAAAAGTAAGGTAATCATTTCCCCGAATAAACGTACTTGTACGAAGCGCGTCATGATGGAATAAAATAAACCTGCGCCCAAGCAGAGATAAACCAATGCTGGGCTCCAGATAATTCCGTTTACTAAATCGACTAAACCTTCCATATGTATATTCCTAGTACTGTCTCAAAGTGGCTATATATGATGATGCTAAGAGTAGACCAGCTTTAATATCCTTATTAAAACCAACCACTCAAATAATCTGCATGCACTTAACTGCGGTGGAAATTCTCCTTACAGATTAAGTTTCATACGCGCTTAGCCACTAAGGATGGACTGTAGTTGTCTGCTGTTATCCGTCTGGTCTATGAACAATAATGAGCGTATGCAACCGCTTATCAGCGTTAATAGTTTATTAAGGCTACTTTTATGTAAAGCGCTTAAAATAAACCAGTGGATAAAACAGGCGGTTATAATATAAATAACCATCATCTCAGTAAGCAAGAAGATGGTACTTAACTTTTTATGAGTCGTATCAGCTGGCTACACTTACATAGTAGAGTAAGGTAATAGAGCAGTCTTTAGTCGTTTATCAATCCTTTTTGATGCGACATTGACACGCAGCTAGTACCAAAATTCTTATAAGTCCACTACCAAATGTATTCAAACCGTACGGCTACGTAACTGCAATTTGCCATATTTTTTAGTCAATTACTAGAATTTTCTTTATAAGGGCGTTCATTTATAAATGGTTTTCTTCGCTTGATTGCCTATACGAGGTCAAAAAATCTTCTATTTATCTTGTATTGGCCAATATTTTTTAATTAACCGTTAATGGGGGCTTAAAAGACAGTCGCGCTAACACCAGTACTAAATGCCTAAAATGCGCCACAGCCCTACGATAAACGCTGCTTTGAGGTTGTGTTTTGGTAACCATGAATTGTAAAAGTGACGGTATAGCGCCATTATTAGCACAATATATTGCTGCTGCGATATTCACGCCATGAAACAGTTAGCTGCGAAACTGTCGGTTATAAAATCCAGTAGGCGATAAACTATAAGTGCATATAAGTGGTTAACATTAAAAAAGCGATTAAAAAACGTTTTGTTTGTTATTTATCATTAGGAGAGTCAACGATGACGCGTAAATCTTTTTTAAAACCTATGTTGCTATCAGCAGTATTAGCGACCTCTACTGTCGGTTTGAGCGGTTGTGGCTATAACAATTTGCAGGCGCAAGATGAGCAGGTCACCGCGGCTTGGTCAGAAGTGGTCAACCAATATCAGCGTCGTTCGGACTTGGTGCCAAACCTGGTCAAAGTCGTGCAGCAATACGCCAAGCAAGAGCAAGAAGTATTTACTCAAGTCGCAGCGGCGCGCTCACAAGCGGGTGGTATTACGGTCACGCCAGAGCTGCTTAATGACCCTGAAGCGATGGAGCGCTATGCGGCTGCCCAAGATCAGATGACTGGCGCGCTATCGCGTTTGATGGCGGTTTCTGAGCGCTATCCTGAGCTAAAATCTGATGCTTTGTTCCAAGATTTGCAGGCGCAGCTGGAAGGTACAGAAAACCGTATTACGGTGGCGCGTAACCGTTATATCCAAGAAGTTCAAGGCTATAACACTACCGTGCGTCAGTTCCCAACCAATATTACGGCCAAAGTATTTGGCATGGACGCCAAACCAAACTTTAGCGTTGCCAATGAAAAAGAAATATCGACTGCACCAAGTGTCAACTTCGGCGACGATAATGCGCAGACGGCGCAGTAAAGCAAAGTTTTTAGTTTAGGCGTTCTATCTACCATGATGGCGTATAAATGCTACTGTTTATATGACAGTGCGTTTATTTAACAGTCCGTTTATTTGCTCAAAAATGATAGAACGCCTTAATCGTCAGTCGTTTTTTTTGTTGTCGTTTATAGCAGTTGGTTTTGTCGTCATTTATTAGTACAGATGTCATTTGAGGTGGTATAGATTAGATGAAGCATTCAACAGCACTATTATCCGCATTATTATTTACTCTAAGTATTGGGAGTGGCTCGCTGCTGCATGCAGCACCCGATGCTAATAATAATACGGCGGTTGCTAGCGATAGCACCTCAGATATGCAAAACCGTAGTGTCGAGGAATTGGTAGCGATTGCAAAAGCTGCCGAAACTAATGAAGCCATCAACGATGCCGTCTTAGGTAACGAAGCAATTAACGAAGCTATCCTTGGCAATGATGCTATCAATCCTAATGCTGCTAATTCCGATAGTAATACGACCACCTCAACAACTTCTAATCGTCCGCCTGTACAATCAAGCGCTCAGGGTGTCGATGCCGATAAGCTCATCTTAAACTCGCCAGTTATCGACCAAGCCAATATCTTAAACCCGCAAGAAAAGCAGCGTTTAGAGGCGCAGCTAAGAGGCATTTATCAGCAAGGTTTGGCGCAAGCTGCGGTGGTCATTGTACCGACCACCAATGGCATGCCAATCTTTGATTATGCGCTACAGGTTGCGGAAAAATGGCAGCTGGGTAATAAAGATATTGACGATGGCCTGCTAATGGTTGTTGCCGTTAATGACCGCAATATCTATATTTTAACGGGTTACGGACTAGAAGGGGTGTTGCCAGATTCGGCGGTCAACCGTATTATTCGCGAAGACATCACACCGCTATTTAAGCAAAATGACTATGGCGCTGGGATATTAGCGGGCATTGGCGCGCTGCAAACGCGCCTGACCGCTGATCCTGAAGTATTGGCGCGTGCCGATGCGCAAGCGGCCGAACGCAGTCAAAATCAAAATGACATTGGTGATAACCCATCGCCAGTGTTTTTATTTGTCATGGCAATGATATTTGGTAGCTTTATTACCAGTATCTTTGGGCGCATCTTTGGTTCTATCCTGACCGCTGGTGGTTTCTTTGTAGGCTCGCTGGCCTTGGGCGGCGGTTTCTTTATGACGTTAATTATGGCGATATTTATATGGCTGTTTTTAATTTCGCGCGGCTCAGGCGGTGGTCGTGGAGGACGCGGCGGCGGTGGCGGTATAGTATTCCTGCCCGGTATGGGCGGTGGTAGTGGCGGCTTTGGCGGCGGTGGTTTTGGTGGTGGCGGCTTCGGAGGCGGAGGCGGCGGCTTTGGCGGCGGCGGCGCGGGCGGCTCTTGGTAGAGGCGATTTCTATAAGAGTAAGAAGGGTAAATTAGGCTCAGACATTAGAAGATTGCCAGCAATGGCGTACTTGAGGATATAATATAATGGTAAAAAGCAATTCGTCGCAGGCAAGTTTTGCTCGTTGGTGGCGTCAAGTACTGTTTGTCCCTATGTTGCATAGCAAGTGGCTCACGCCCGCGGCGAAGGCTCGGCTGACAGAGCAGGTGACGCTGGCTGAGCGCGGACATCGCGGCGAGGTGTTTTTGATTATCGAAAATCATTTACCTATCCAAGATGCTTATCATCTTGACTGCCGCGATCGAGCGATTGATTTATTTAGCGAATATCGCGTGTGGGATACCGAAGAAAACACCGGCGTTTTGATTTATGTCAATATTTGCGAGCACAAGCTAGAAATCGTCGCTGACCGCGGTATCAGCACGCACGTCAGTCCAACCGTGTGGAGCGCCATGTGCGAAAAGGCGGTCTCAGGTATCGCCAATCAAAAAACCGAAGAAAGTCTGATGGAGTTGTTGGACGAGGTAGGTCAGTTATTGCGTCAGTATTATCATCTTGAACATGACCCTGCGGGTAATGAGCTGTCCGATACCGTGGTATTTTTAAAATAGCAATTTTCCAAAATAGCAGTTTCTTTAATAACAATTTTTTAAACTAACAGTATTTTTAAAATAACGCTTAAAGAAATAACAAGTAAGTTTAGATACAGGACCATGCCAATACCATGATTGAGCTGATAAAAAAATTGCCGAAAGCAGAGCTGCATTTACATATCGAAGGCTCATTAGAACCGGAGTTGATGTTTAGACTGGCGAAAAAGAACAATATCGCTATCCCTTATAAGGATATCGAAGACGTCCGCCGTGCCTATAATTTTACCAATCTACAAACTTTCTTAGATATCTATTATGCGGGCGCCAACGTTCTGATTACCAAAGACGATTTCTATGATTTAACGTGGGAATATATTTTAAAGTGTGTCGAAGATAATGTCGTCCATACGGAGATATTTTTTGATCCGCAAACTCATACTGCAAGAGGGGTTGAGTTTGCGACAGTCATTACTGGTATTAAAGAAGCACTTGCCGATGCCAAAGAAAAATACGGCATCACCTCTTGTATTATCATGTGCTTTTTACGCCACTTATCCCAAGAAGAGGCGTTTGAGACTTTAGAGCAAGCAATGGCGTTTAAAGACGATATTATCGGCGTCGGTCTGGATTCTTCAGAACTGGGCAACCCTCCCGCCAAGTTTAAAGAAGTGTTTAAAAAGGCCAAAGAAGCGGGCTTTAAGCTGGTCGCTCATGCTGGCGAGGAAGCAGATTTTTCTTATATTTATGAAGCGTTAGATTTATTGCAAATCAATCGCATTGATCATGGCGTACAATCGATAAAAAGCGCGGCGCTGATGCAACGCCTAAAAGACGAGCAAATGCCGCTGACAGTTTGCCCCAATTCTAATATTGAGCTCAAGGTATTTGAGAGTTACAAACAGCACAATATTAAAGAGCTGCTAGACTATGGCTTAAATGTCAGCGTCAACTCTGATGATCCGGCTTATTTTAAAGGGTATATGAATCAAAACTTTATCAATATATGCAACCATCTACCGCTGACAGAAAATGATATTATTACTTTGGTAAAAAACTCTTTTAGATCTTCATTTATAGATAATGAATTAAAAGAGAAATACCTAGCGCAAGTGGATTTTGCTCTGCAATAGAGTGAGTAAAGTTATTTTCAATAGTTAAGACTTAATGGTTGTATAAATCATTAAGTCTTTTCTTTTTCGCTAGGCAATTTTCAACGTAATTGATTACATAGCCGTAATTTTCTGGATTAATAACGGCATAATAATCCCAGCCTTTTCTGCTAGAGTAATATCAACGATGGTATTTGGCGTTGGATGTGGGTTTATCTCGATGATTTTAGCGCCGTTATCTTTTGCCAATTGTGCGAGACCTGCCGCAGGATAAACGAGACTTGAGGTGCCAATACTCATAAACACTTCACAATTGGCCGCCGCGTCCTCCGCTGTCTGCCATGCTTGTACAGGCAACGCCTCGCCAAACCAGACGATATCGGGACGTATATAGCCTTCACAGTGCGAGCAAGTAATCAGAGCGTCACTATAATCTATGGTATCAGCACTATTATATGAGCCTCTAGATTGCTCTTGGTAGGGCGCATCGCATTGACTGCAGCGATTTTGCCAAAGATTGCCATGTAAATGGGTGACACTACTACCTGCCTGTTCATGCAAATCGTCGACATTTTGGGTAATAAGCGTCAATTGCTGCTCAGTTGATTGGCTATGATATTGCCACTGTGCTAAAGCATCATGAGCAGGATTTGGTTTTTTCTCAGCGACCAACTGCCGGCGCCACTGATACCATGACCACACCAGTTTTGGGTCGCGAGCAAAAGCCTCAGGCGTTGCCAAGTCCTCAGCCACATAGTTTTCCCAAAGGCCCGTTTGCTTATCTCGAAACGTTGGAATGCCACTTTCTGCTGAAATCCCAGCGCCCGTTAAAATACAGATGCACTGTTTTGAGCACAGCAATTTGGCAGCGCGCTCGACTTCGGCTATTAACGCAGGTGATAATTCTGTTAACATGAGCCATCCCTTTTTAAGATTGGATATAGACTTCTATGATAGATGGTATTTGGTGGCTTGTCATATTGCTCGCGGTTGTCATCGGACTATGGTTATTGGCAAAATCGCGCGCGCCTAAAACTGCCGATAAGCACAACCTAAAGTCCCAGCGCGCAAAAACACCACTCAATGATGCGCTACAAAAAACTGCAGAATTGGTTAAGCAGTATTTTCCTGACTACCGTGTCAACCGTAAAGCCAATCATTTACTGATTAGCAAGCAAGATAAAAAAGTGGCTATGATTACCATTGATAAAAAGCTTGCCGCCGGTCAGCGCCGTCTGGGAGACGTACCCGTGATTAATTATCACCGTGTCCCCAGCCGCGCTCAGCTAATGGCGAATTTGCAAGATGAAGAGTAGGTGTTTATAAATTAAATAGATTTAACAACTTTATATACAACATTTTAACGTTGTTAGCGCACAATGATAGGCCGAAGTTAACAGCGCAAAGCGTTGCCGTTAAAGTGTTATGAGGTAATAGGTAAGACTAGAAAAGGGTAAAACACGACTGATTATGATGATTGGTGCGCTCGGCGGGAGTCAATCATATCGACGTAAACCTTGTTATATAAAGGTTATAGGTTTTCGATAAAATATTTTAACAACAATTTTAACAACATATGAGCGATGCTATTTTTTATATAGGTATTTACATGCATAAATGAGCAAAAGGCTCAGTAGCTGTAACCAATGAGCCTTTCTATTTGGGCCCCTAAGCGCAATTTAGGGGAACAACGTAGGCGAATTTTAACATGCATTTGAATGGATTCATACTGTGTGCTTACCCTTCACCATCATGGTGAAGGGATGATATTAGAAGGTGGCCATAAGTTCAATTGGCTTAATCATTGGAAAAGATTGAGCAACTGCTGGCAAGTATTTTCTTTTTCTTGGAATTAAAATCTAGCCAAGTTTTTGTTATACGCTTATCTAGCGTTATCTAGTATGTGCAAAAACCTTAAATATCAACTGTAAACAGTTGCCGAAAAGTTGCCAATCGTTTACAGTTGAGTAAATATTACCCTGGTGATTGGTCATGAGACACTTAGCGATTATTGGTTTAGTTCTGGCTGTTGTTGGATGTGGCGGTGGCTATGATGATATTGATGCCATGAGAGATGCTACTACAGGCTCTACTGGCGTCGTTGGTGGGACCAATGGCTCTAATAGTGGTAATACAACCAAATGCTATGAACCTAATGTGCTGAATACTACTGGGACACGTGTTATCGATGGTGATACGGTGGAGGTTACTCAAGTAACAGGACAAAGCGAGCGTGTACGTTTACTAGGTATTGATGCGCCAGAATCGGCCCAAGAGTATGGCGCAGAGAGCAAGACAGCCTTATCTCAGTGTATAAATAATGCAATCGTTACTATCGAGTGGACCGAAAGGGATAAGTATGACCGCCTGCTCGGTAAGGTCATTGCTAACAATGTTGATTGCAACTTGAACCAATTGCAAAAGGGTGCTGCTTGGCATTACAAAGAGTATCAAAGTAGTCAGACACCTTATGACCGTATTGAGTACGCCAACGCTGAAATTGTGGCGCGATTAAACGGTAGAGGCTTATGGGCAAATCGATACCCTATAAAGCCATCTGATTATCGAAGCGGTAAAAACAGCTCTAACCTCAACTTTAATAATGATCGTTTGCCATCAAAAGGTGCTAGCAAGTGCTATAGCAAACTTAGTGCAGGCACGTCTAATGGTTCAGGCACCATTATCCCATTGCCACCTACTGGAGCTATATGCAGTAACTTCATTAAGAAAACCTGTAGTCAGATAACAACATGCGTAGAAGCACAGCAGCAACTTGCCTGCGGTAATACGCAGATTGATGGTGATGAGGACGGTGTACCATGCGAAACAATTTGTCCAGGTGGTTAATTGGCACCGTCTTATTTTCGTCCGTAACTGCCTGCACTCCTTCCCAAGATAGAAGTTACGCTAGTAAGTTCGTTTCTGGTAATACTGTGGTGCATGAAGTGTTTTGGGGCGTTGATCATAAGACGCCTTACCCTTTCACCACATCAGGCGAGATATTGTGTGTCTATTACCCTGATTTTGGCATTGAAGTGTATTTTGAACCTGCGGGCTACAGTAAAGATTCTTCTATTGGTACGCCGCTCAATAAGGCCGCTGCTAAGGCTCTGAAGCGCGATGGTATGAAACCTAATGTGCCATATAGTATTAAGAAAGGTGCTGACTTGAGTGAGGCTGTAGAGGTTGGATTGAGGGCTTGTGGTGAGTAGAGAGTATTTAATTAAAAGCAGCAACTGAATCAGAAGAGACAAAATAATATAGCTGTAACTATAAATCCATTGCTAAAAGTTCACTTATAAAGTAACCTACTATGACAAACATTGAGCCCTATTATTACCCATTTAAAGCAGTTGGCTATCCCGATAAACTAAGACCTGTAAATCTACCAGTTAGTTTGAATGTCTATTTACTTTGTAATTCAAAAGACAAGGGTGAGATATTCATTTACAAAGAAAGGGAAGAAATAAAAACCAATAAAAAAGAAAACAAGAATGCTTCTTTGCTCTTTGCAGGTCTAATACAGAGGCTAAATAATTGTGAATATATAACACAGGTATTTGATAGTTATGGAGATCAGCTCCATATTGCATTTTCCCATACTATTAATGGTAATAAAGTTAATATATATCGATTAAGAAGAGGTTGTGTAAGGTTGTACTTTATAATAATTGAATCACATATGATCTTGTTTCGTCTCTCATTAAAAAATGAAGATAAGATTAGTGATTCAGAGAAGAAAACAATTACTGATAGAGTAGATGCTATCTATAAAGCCCCACCTAATGAGAATAAATATCTCAAGAGAGTAATATTATGAATGATATAAGTTTATTTGATTTCATAGACGAATTAGAACCTGAAGATATTCAGAAGGAAGTTGTTGCAGCTGATTTATCAATGCTTCTTGTTCATTCTGATTATAGTAGAACACGACTAGGTGCAGATTTAGGATATGGAAAGAGCAGAATATCTAGAATCCTATCTGGTGATGAAAACTTAACCCTAAAAACTCTAACGAAAGTAGCTGATGCATTAGGTTACACCTTTGATGTTGTGTTTTACAATAAGAATTATCCAAAGCCTAAACAGCCATGGAACATAGATAGGGATAATAAAAAACTCAATATTTCTAATAAAGTAAGCGCAAGAAAAGTGTTCAATCTTGAAATTCAAACTGGCGAACAAGTAGTGAATGATGTTTTAGCAGGTAATGAATCTGATAGGTATATTAGGGTTACAGAAGGTAATGATAGTAATATTAACTATCTTCTACAGAAAGATAGCGATCTAACATTATCTGTATTTCCTACATCACACAAGACCTTTAAGTATGATTTAACAAGCAAGGTAGTAGACTATGAGTGCTAAAAAAAACCCAGAAAAACAAGTAGAAAAACACCCTCAGAATGTTGAGATTCATATGAATCCTAGTATTCAGCCTATTTTCTCAGATCAAATATTCAAAATTGAAGTAGATACTGATAGCCATATTGCAAAATTATTTTTAGGGCAAGTTATGGATGATAAACTTTTCCACAACTCTACAGTTGTAGTCCCATTGAAATCGCTTTTAAAGCTGAGAGAATTAATAAGTAGTGAAAAATTTGAAGCAGATATGAACGCACCTAAATAAATATAATTTATTGACTTCATTTATGTATCAAACCCACCTCACGGTGGGTTTTCTATTGTCTATCACTCATAGTTATTACAACTCTACTAAACATCATTCTTTATAAAAGAAACTTTTTAATGTGAATTTCCGAATATGTAAATATGCAAATAGTCGCTCATGTGTTTGCGGTAATTACTTCTTTACCATAATGAATTAATACTACAACCTCTTAAGTCATTGAAAATTAAAATATTAAATATTTTTAAGATAGAAGCTCTAACATTGCCTATTGCTATAAGAAACTTTTTTAGCTATTATTCCGATAAATGAAACTTTACTGGAATTTGCCTTATGATTGATTTAGAGCGTGTCAAAAAACAACTTATAAAATCCATTCATCATGAGATGCCTATAGAGATGATATTAGATTATCACGATACTTTATATGCAAAGCTCGATGCCGTAAGTCGCTATGTGCTCCAAGAGCTATCTCATCCTAACATCAAAGGACCTGCAGCAGGTCAGAATGAACACTTTGCTATCCAGCAAGCTACTTGCGATGTATTCGATAACACTAATATTAAGTACAATCTAGTGGAGACTGAAGCTAAGGGTGCATTTTTTCCATTAATTGAGCTAAAAGGGATTGCTCTACTCCCAAGACGTTCAGTAACCCGTCAAGAATGGAATAAAGCAAAATACATGCGGGAGCTTGCTAAGCAGAATCAAAATGAAAATTTGAATTTCAAGCAAGATGATTTATTCACACCTACTACCACAGCGACTACGGATAACTATAGTAATTATATAACGAATAAAATTCTAGTAATTGTAGATATCTGTTTTTTAGATAAGGTGTATATCAAATTCGTTGTTCCTAGCAGTGACTTGAAAGACATTCACTTAACGGTATCTCTGGAAGACGTTATAAGTGATATCGAAACAGTATCTGATACTAAAGACGCAGAGGTTAATCCAACATCAAAACTTAAAAAATCGCTACTTGAGCTCGACAAGATAGTCAAGAACGCGTAATGCAACAAGCAGTAAAACGGGGGCAAACATGATACAGCAATTTAATCCAGATCGCTTAATTGAGGCAAGAAAGGCACGAGGTTTGACTCAAGAAGGATTAGGTGAAATTATTGATAAATCTAAAAGCACTATATGTAAATGGGAGATTGGAAGTAGCAGTCCTGATGCAGAAACAATTATTAAAATATCAGAGGTACTACGTTTACCAGTAAAGTGGTTTGCATTAAAAACCTTACAGACAGAAGATAAAGTATATCAATTTCGTTCTAATGCCACTGCCACTAAAACTCTGAGAGGGGTTGTAGAAACACGGCTGAACTGGCTTAAAGAAATTAGCTTTTCACTTGAAGAATGGGTTGATTATCCAGAAGTTAATGTTATTCCATCACCTACTAGAAATCAGGCACTGGCTTTAAGTGATGATGATATTGAACAGTATGCAAATAAATTGCGCCTATTATGGAAGCTCGGAGATAGGCCTATTAAGAATTTAATTGCAACTATCGAATCTAATGGCATTATTGTTGCTAAAGAGCGCATTGGCCATGATGGTATGGATGGTGTTTCAACATGGATTGATCGTCCATTCATCTGGGTAGCAGAAGATAAGAGTAATTTTTTTCGTGGTCGATTTGATATCGCTCATGAGCTAGGTCATATCATACTACACAAGAATCTTACTAAAGATGACTGTTTAAGAACCACCAATCGCTATAAAGAAGTTGAGAGACAAGCACATTTATTTGCTACGCACTTCCTAGCCCCAAGACGTGCTCTCTCATTGTCTTTTAGAAGCATAACATTAGACAATCTATTGCTTGAGAAAAAGCGCTGGGGTATGTCAGTTGCAGCATTAATTATGCAGTATCATAATTTAGGTATCATTTCAGATGATTATAAAGTGAGATTGTTTAAAAACTATAGTTACCGTAAGTGGAGAAAGAGCGAACCTTATGACGATACAACCCCAGTGGAATACCCCAAATTAATGAAGAATACTATCGAGTTACTTCTTAATGAAGGAGGATTTGATAAAGAAGATCTTATTGAAAGAACCTTTTATAGTGAAACAGAGCTAGAGAAGCTTTGTTCCTTACCAAAAGGATTTTTTAATAATGAAAAGGTAGTAGATAAACCGCGCTTACGCATATTATAGATAGAACTAAACACGATAAAAAACCCGCCATCAAGCGGGTTTTTTACTGCCTGCAAAATACCAAAACCTAACCAGTACAAGTCTTTTTAGACTGACTGATCTTCCCATTCTTACAAACGAACTTACCATCTTTGCAGTGCGATACACCGCCCATGCTTTTAGAGCAAGGATAGTTCTGAGCATTCGCCTGTACGACTGGCGCCATCATAAACATAGAGATAAGAAGCGCTGACCAAGCTTTCATAAGTAACCACCTTAATAATCGAATAATATAAATTTGAACCATAGCACTGCAAATCACCTCTATCAACAATAATTTAACTTATGTTTAGCAGGTTCGTTTGTTCTAACCGAATTACTGGCAAGAATACCGTTCACCATCATGGTGAACGCTAATATCCAAAATTAGACAGTGCTATAAACCTGCCAGCCTTGCCCAAGTTTGGGAATGCCTTTGTATTTTTCCACATCCTCAATCTGAGGAAGTTTAAGACCGTTCATCATCACGACGAACCCTATCTACCTCCCCCAAACCTGGGGAGGGTTAGCATTTCAAATGTGACCCTTGCTATATACCTAGCCTCAATTTGAGGATGGTTAATTACACTGCCCAAAATTGGGCAATGGCAACCACCCATCTTAATCATTCAACCGCCAGCGAAAACATAAACTAAGGTTTTACTATTAGTGTTAAGTGCTTGATCTAGCTTAACCTCCCCCATTAAGGGAAACATCTTCTGACTCACAACTGTTCTAAGTAACTGATTCTTCTTAACTTTCGCCATTGACGGAAGTTGGATTCCCACCGCCAGTGAAGATTGGAGCGACTCATTCAGAACTTCAAATTCTGGATTATTAAGGGTATGCTGATTTTCAGCACACCTTATCAATAAAGGTGCTAAATAAGCTGACCCTAATGGCGCGGACGTTTGCTTATAGGTAGGTATCGTAATATCTATGACACCTCTATGATTTTAATCATCAGCGATGTACCCAAATTAGAGCATACCTTGCCAACCTTATTCATAGCATAACTGCCAGTGGCGAACATGGTAGTTATAGATGGAGGTGTCCTAAATTTGAGGACACCCTGTAGTGCCCAGTCACCAATGGTGATTGGACCTATCTATTCAACACTTAAGCTGACGCAGAATTGGCTGGCATGTTGACATTAGTTAATAGGCCTTTAATAGCCATGCTCAAAAGTGAGCATGGGTCTCCACACCTTAAAGAAGTCATAAACAATTGATTTTATTGCTAACGAAAAATTGCGTTGGCTGTGCAAAGATACCTCCACAATCTTGGGGAAGGTTAAATTTTCTACATCAATGTCGATAATACGATAATGGATGAGTAGTTAGGTGCCGCTTTGAGTATTCAACCCGGGGTTGTAAAGCCCGTAATCCATACCTTCTCTGCTAAGTTGTTTTTCAGCATGCGTATAAAAGTTAATTTCCACCGTTGGTGGTAATTTAATAACGGCGTTTGTAAAGGTCTGTCTAATGTACATCGTCACAACCTTTTTTATGGAATCTTAGAACCCTTATTGCAGGGATAGATATAAGCAAAGTTGAGGGTATTTACTATAAGTGCAAAAGACATTCTTGTTATTCGCCTTGTTTAGGATGTTCTCTAATGGAGTAGCATGACATCCACAATCTGTAGAAGTCCTATAGCACGGTTATTTGTCTGTGCTTCAATAGTACGTTTGACACTATGTCACATTTGGATATTTTCATAACTTCTGTGTTAGCTCGGCTATCGCTTTTGTATTTGTATCAATACCAACAATAGCGTCAATTTTGACTTTAAGCCATTTATTTGGCCGACCATAAATATCGGGCTCAGGTAAAAAGCCAGACTTTCGACGCTGGGTGATGGTATCGTCAGACTTCCAACCAAAAATGGTTTTAATATCCGCTGTTGTATAGTAAGCGCCTGTCACAATTTTAATTCCTTATTCAGATTGTTCGTAATATGCTCAGTGTTATCGATATAGGGTTTTATGAGGTCCTGCGTCTGAAGCTTGCTGAGGTAGCAAGCTTCAGATGCAGCGGTGAAGTATAACCTCAAGTCTAGGTATTATATCCACTAAGTTTTATTAAGTTGGTCTGCCTATATCAGTATTCGACATTAAGTCGTAAACCTCGTGGCCCGTGCTTTCTGATGGTATCGTCCACATAAGCGAGAAAGTGGGTGAGATAGTTTTGTATCATAAGCAATACTAAGCGCTGATTAGTATTGAGAAAATAGGTAAATCATTTTTGAATTATCATTAGTATCAAGCGTTTAGATGGTAGGGTGTTAACTTCTTTACACCCTAATAGGCTCAGATTTGAGCATATCTATTTAATATAATTTTAGCTTGTCAGGTAGACTTAAGCTTGAATCATAGTTAGATGAGTACGAGTAGATCATTATTAACAAGGAGAGCGATGATGGCTAAGAAGTCATGGAAAGACGTTACTGAAGACGAAAAAATGAATATGAAGCAGTTTGTTATTGATAATCCACCGGACACGCCATTGACGCCTGAGTATGCTGCGAGCTACTTAGGTGTATCAACAGCCACCTTGCAAAGTATGCGATGCCAAGACACCAATGGCATACGTTTCTTTAAGCCTAGCCATAGATGCATTGTTTACTATAAAAGTGATTTGGACGAATATCTAACAAGCCGGCCAGCATATCGTTGCACTTCAGAATATAAATGACTATCTGTTACCGAATATTTATTAGCTGGCAAGCAGTGATAATAATCTCCATATTAGTGAGGTGACAAAGTGATTGAATGGTTAACGTTGAAGCAGGTATCTAATGAATGCGGGTTTAAAGACTCACGTACTTTCCTCAACAATTATATGGAAAAGTACCCGCCTGATAGAACCAATAAACAACTTAAATGGTGGAAGCGCACGACAGTTGATTTCATTATCAAAACCGAGTTTCCAGATAGGTACAAAGAGGAAAAATAACCAATGCCGGCGCTGCTTTCTTGACACGCTTGAATTCCCACAGTTGTTGGAAATTCAAATTCTACACAATGAGTAAGTTGATAAATCTATCGAAGCTAGCCGCTAGAGGGTAGGCTATAAGGGGTTTATACCCCTGAGTTGAATACCCAAAGTGGCAGACTGACCTATCGCCTTTCCAGAAAACCAGCTATGTACTTATCGATAGTTTATCTAGTCTTAGGTAATCACTGTTTTTGCTAAAAACCATTACATGATGCATGAGCCACTAAATACCATCACGCACCTTTTGAAAGTCAGCTGCCATCTGCGCGCATTACTTCAAGTGCAAGCTTAGTAAAAAGATCACACTTATCCATCTTCATTTCACGCACACGGCGAGCGATATTATTTGGTTTGATAATAAATACAGGATTCGGAAAAGGAACACTAAATAACTGCTACTCCAATGCCATTAACTGTGCGTGCATCTCATCATCGCTTAAGTCTCTATTTCTAAGAATAGCTAATGCCCTTGGGTCACGGATAAAATCAATAGGTTCTTTTGGAATAGCCTTGGTCTCACCAGTGTTTCTATTAAGTAGAATATCGGGATTTTTAGTGGACGTAAAACCATCGTCAGATAATCTTTCACCACCGCCAATGTTTGTCCAATTATCGGTTTCTAAGGCTGTTCCTTTAAGGTCTCGTATCTGTGCCGCAATCTCAGACTTCTGATCGTCAGTTTTAGCAGATTGATATTTTTCATAAAGGTTATTGATGGATTTGGTACCTAAGTTTTGAACCTCATTGTTTGCTTGCTCAATATCAAGACGACGGCTATCCAGTCCTAATTGCTGCTCTTGCTGTGCAGCGGTCCGTTGGAATTTATCCGTATCAAAACCTAGTTGGGTGTTAAGACGACTATTGCTACCTACTTCTGTCAATGCAGCGCGAGCGTTAGCTCCAGTTTGTTGCGCTTGCGTTTGCGCTACCTGACTGGCTGCTCCTAACTGAGAAGTGTATTGGTCGTTCTTGTATTTATCATCAGCACCAATAATACCAGCTCGTAATTCCATTTGATTAGCAGTGAGCTGTCCATTCTGCGAGCCTTTATAAGCCGTACTTACGTCACGAAGTAGAGCTTCACGCTCTTGTCGCTCGCTCCAGCTGCGCATTGGTGCTCTTGGGATATTGAAACCTAGGTTAGGTTGCTCTGATTGAGTAGCTTTTGCAAAGTCTGCGATCGGATCACGGTCAGGTGTTGGACTGATAGATAAGCCAAATGATTTATTATCAGGATTACCCTTCCAGATATTATCGCTACCAATGCTGCCTATATCGTCGTCAACGCCTTGTTCGGCACGCGATTCCTTAGCTATCGTTCCGTCACTTACATTGACCGGCTTAGCAGTACTGGCATTAATACCAAGATTAGGAGATGGCTTAGGTGGCTTTGTACCTAGTTTGGACGCGCTTACTGGAGTGAGTCCAGCTCGCTCTTGCCCTTGCGCTTTCATTTGTTGTACTGCTTGCGGTTGCTCTCTAACTGGCAACTGAATCACCTTGCGCGCTTCTGCCAATGTAGCGGCTTGAGTCTTAGCTTGTTCCTGCTTATTTGTTTCTATTTGCGCCAAAGCTTGATTTCTAGTTTGTCGGCCCGCTTGAACTGACGCTTGCATTTGAGCCTGTGCGGGAGTGGGTGCTAGGACTGACCCAACTCCTAACTGTGCCTGTTGCCCTAACTTGCCAGCACCAAGCAGACCACCTTGGCTTGCATTTGCTCCAAAACCTAGTTTCTCTCTATTACTGTTGAATTGCTCACGACGTTTCTTTCTCTCTTCATCTGACACAAAACCAAAAGACATGATATTTCTCTCTAACTGAATGATTATGAGTACAGTATGAGCAATATTGCGCGACATCTAAAACCTTATAGCGGTGCTGATGAAATACCTTAAACGGAATTGTCCTGAAGGTTTTACAAAACTCAATTTTGAGCTTTGCTTTAAAGTCAATCACTTGCAGGCCAGTCTTTCTTATTGATTAATAAACATCAGCTTTAACGCCTATCGTATTACTTGCCACGTTATCTACCTCACCCTCATAGGCAGGATCATCTTTAACCACACTAAAGGCATTGCCGTTATTGTTCGCAATGCTGTGTAGCAAGCTGGTTAGCGCGTCGATTGGGGAGCTGTCAGCATCGTCGAGACCATAAGCCTGGCGTTCTAACGCGACAAATTTTGTCATGATGTCTGCCAAGTCTTTAAGCGTGCGCACATGATTAGATACTGACGTGACACGCTCATACGCTTCAAGCGCGCTTTCATCAATCGCATTAGCTTTTAACGCTGCAATAAACAAGTCTTCTAAGCGTTTGCGGTTATCGGTGCCTATTTGAGCTTTTAAGTCTTCAAGTAGCATCATAGAAAGTGCGCGAGCTTTACCGATATCCTCTCGGTGGGATATGCGAATGCTAGCGGTGAGTTTGGCATTCTCCTCTACAGTAGCGTTATCCATACTCTCTAAACGTCCAACTTCGCGCTTAACAGCATTGGCATTAACAATATTATCCGCTTCTAGTCTGATACGTTTACCAAGGTCACGCGACCAACCATTACGCTTGGCTCTCGAGCGTAGCGTGCTATCTTTGACATTAAAGTCTTCAGCTATTTGCGCGACTGTTTTCACGTTTGCGCGATATGCCAACTCAATCGCTTCCCAGTTTGCTTTTACTTTTTTAGCCATGACCTATACTCCAAAGTGTTTATATATGAGCTTTTTACTATGGGTGTATGCACTAAGTCGAACCTTATAGGAGTGATAATGCGCGAATCAGTGCAGCTTATTCAGTCATGCATAATCGCTTATATATCGTGCATAATCTTTTTGTAGGCCAATGAGTGTTTTGTTATGAGTTTCTATAGTGCATATTATTAGCGACTAAATAAAAAGAAACTACATAGAGGGGTCGACGTTACTACTCGCAACATAAACAGTTTTGAGGTACTTTGATGTCATATATAAAGCAGATTTTGTTCATACGAAAATTACTAATCGTTACGGGTTATATGCTGCTTGCCTTAAAATTAATCTGCACACCAGCGCAAGCTAATTCAGACAGAGACTATAGGGGGTCCGTATAAGTGCAGCAGTATGAAGAGGAAGATGATCTTAGTGTTTTTGAGCTGATACTAATAATAGCGTGTATTATCGGCGTGTCTCATTTGCTCAGATTTAAATAAGACTGGCAACATATAACTATTGTCTATAAGTATTAGACATGAGATGAGTAGGGCAGATATACTCCCCATATTAAACCGTATTGGAATAGGACTAGTCATGGATAGCATCATAATTTTTGGCCTCTGTTTGGCGGCGTTGGTTATTATCGCTGCGTCATTTTGGTACTTATTCCAAACCGTTCGTATTATGTGGGCGTTTAGCTCTTTATTAGCTATTGCAGCTGTAATTTTTAGCCCTTTGGTTCATATTGTTTTTTACTTCATTCCTAAGGATGGATTTGATCAGTATGAGAGAAGCATGTTTAAGAAGTATTTTCTATCTATTGCTGCTCTGGGTATATTAGGGATTATTGTTTCTATCGTCATACCTTCTATCATCGGACAAGACCAAGCTGGCGAGATGACGGGTGAGGTTGATACTAGCCAGCCTTGGGATTGGGACATACGTGCGGAAAATCAAGAAGAGGTACTAGCATTAGCGGCCGTTGACACTAACGATGAGAATGCTGAAAGACTACATTACGAAGCTATTTATCAAGCTCATCCTGATGTTGAAAGTGTTATGGAGAGCCCTGAATTTGAGTCATGGCTGCAAGGTAAGCCGGCAGCAGAGCAAGATGATGTTTCGAGAATTTTAAATGAAGGTACAGCAGCAGAGGTAATATATGTTTTTAGTACTTTCAAAAAAGACTTAAAGAATTATAGAGATTATGAATATCAAGCTAAACGTGATAATGCACAGGCTTTGGCTCAAAGGGATTATCAAGAAAAACAAAGTCGTGAACTAGAAGCTATTAAAGCTCATAATCAAAGAAGTCAGCAAGCACAGTATCAGCAATCGCAACAACAGCTATCCGCTCAGGCATCATTACCTGTTCAGGGAGCTAGCACCGAGCGTCAGTTAAGCTACGATGAAAAGCTTGAACGCGAAAGAATAAAAGCTTTAATCAGCGAACCTGTTAGGGGATCAAAAGGACTTACAGCATCACAAACAGAGCAATTACGAGCGTTAGAACAAGCTCCAGCGCCAACTGTGAGACGTGGTTACAACGAACGATTAGAGTATGAGAGAGAGAAAGCTCGAATCAGGGAGCCTGTTAAAGGGTCGAATGGAGAGTTAACACGTGCTCAAAGAGATGCATTAGTTGCACTGGAAACAGGCCAGCCCATACCATCACGCTAATCAATATTGAAGATTTTTTAAGCGCCTTATAACAAGACAAGAAAAAAGCCCTACATTATTATGTGGGGCTTTTATTTATGGCTGGCTAGTATAAATACTTTATCTCTAGACGTGCCAGCAGAGACATCTTAAAGTTATTATTATCAGGCGTTCACCATGAGGGTGAACGTAGTAGTATCAATAAGTAAAAGAGGTGTAGCGTTACGCGTGATTACTACTTGCCAGTAACCTTTGTAACTCCTTAATATCTCGACGCATCTCTTTTGTTTGTAAATCCATTTTAGCAGTCGTAAGCGCTGCATGATGACCTATCTCAATATTGCTGTACTGCATGGCGTCAGCAACCATTAAGCTACCGATAATCCGCGCTTCTTTTGGTGTTAATGTCCAAACGTCATCACCAATGTCAATCTTAACTGTACCACAGGGTAGAACGATTTTACTGATGACACGTGCTTGATCATGAGTGACAACCGGTAAATAGACACCACGTTGAATACGATAGATCAATCCATCATTAACCAACGAGGTTAGCTTCTCATCAATTACAGCAAGCGACAAGTCAATTAAACCCGATAACGTCTCACGAGTGACTGACTGCTCCTGATTATTCAAGTCAATAATCGCATCTAAAACCATCTGTTTGTTTGTTACGCGCATACAATTACCCTCAAAAGTTGTATAATAGGCATGCGATAACACAGCTCTGTTACTTGCCAGCTTAAGCACTCATGCGACCAACATGGGTGCTTTTTATTATTCTAATCAGTAGGCTTCATAGTGAGAGCTACTATAATATTAATACTCATAACTGCTCATAACTGCTCATAACTGCTCATAACTGCTCATTAACTCCCGTAATCCGGTATCTCGTCCAAGTCGCCCATCATTGGTATGTAATTGGTGAAGCGCGCGTATTGCCCTTCAAAACCTAACCTGACGGTGCCAGTTGGTCCGTTTCTGCTTTTGGCCAAGATGATCTCAGCTGAACCATCAAGCTTGGCACTACCGCCTTTCTCTTTTTGCTCGTAGTAATCGTTACGGTAAATGAAAGTGATAAGGTCAGCGTCTTGCTCAATCGTTCCTGAATCACGCAAGTCGGACATGATAGGCCGCTTATTAGGGCGCTTTTCAACGTCACGGCTTAACTGTGATAGCAAAAATACGGGGCAACCAAACTCATGACCCAATGCTTTTAGCGTGCGAGTGACTCTGCCAATATTATCAATCTTGTATTGCCCATCAAGCCCGCCCATTATCTGCAGGTAATCGATACCAATGGCTGATAACTTTCCACCACCTTCACGCTTAATGCGGTTCAAGTGAGTGCGTATCTTCGCAATGGTGATATCTTTTTCATCCACGATGGTTAGCGGCATACTTTCCTGGTCTGATATAAAGCGCTGCATTCGGGCCCATTCATCGGTGCTCAACTGCCCCTTTCTGATAGAGGTAAGCTCAACCTGAGCCTCAGCGCTTGCCAGCCTGTCCATGACCTGCTCAGATGGCATCTCTACGCTAAAGAATACAGCTTCACCTTCTCGGTACTTGGCGATATAGGTAAGCCAATTCATAACCAATGCAGTCTTACCCATTGAAGGGCGAGCGGCGACCACAACTAGGTTACCAGCATCAATCATCATCAAGTTATCAAGCTCAGGGAACCCAGTAGAAATGAAGTTATTAACACCATCTTTTGCCGCTGCAATACGCTCAATCATTCCACCCATGAGGTCGCCTACTCGAGCACAGCTGTTGTCGGTATCACCCACTTCAAGATTGGCAATGGCGCTCATAACCTCGTTATTAATCTCAATCGTCTGATTGTCACCTTCCTCAAGCTTCTGTATGCCATACATCATCTGGGCAATGGACTGGCGGCGAATGGAGCGGCTTTTGACCAACTGGGCATGGTTGCGCAAACTACTGGATGTAATATTTGGCACCAAACTCATTTGGGCAAAGTAACCAGGCGGGCAGCAATCCTCATTGAGCTGATTGCGCTCTTCAAGCAAGTCCATCACCATGACCTGATCGTAAGGCTTGCCGCTCATGGCTAAGTCACTGACTGCCTGATAGATAGCGCGATGCCTTTCAGCCTCGAAGTCCTCAGCAATAATAACGTCGCTGACCATATCGAATGCACCATCTCTGCCCAGCAGCTGATTAAGTACGCATTGCTCAACCTGAATAAATCTCTTTTGGTCCTCAATCATTGGGCAGCTCCTGCAATCTGAATGTCTGACATTTTGGTTCTGTAGCTACCCCAATCGCAATGCGTCACCAATAGGTTTTGCTGTAAGCGGTCCCATGCTCTATCGCCCAAATATTCACGCAAGGCCCTGATGTCCATATTGGTTGTTATGACGGTTGGTGCTCGGTTGTAGCGCAAGGCGATTATCTGAGCAATACGCGCACGGTCTTTGTCGTGGCCGTCACCGGCGCCCAAGTCGTCGATGATTAGTAGCTCATTGGACACAAGCTCCTGAAGGTAATCATATTCACTAACCTGATAATTTCCCCAATGACCTCTTGCCTGCGCACCAATGTCAAAAGACGTTATCAGCTCGCAAGTGTGATCATAAAAATCTTGTTGGTTGTAGCTCTTAAACTCGCTTGGCAATGACCGCTCTTTGACCAAGTAATGATTAACCGCAATAGCATTGGCCAACATTGTTTTCCCCGTGCCGGTAGGACCAAGGATAACGACATTACGTGAACGACTATCGATGGTTTTGCTGTACTGCTGTAGCTGTGCGATTTTGGCGCGCTGGTCTTCGCCTTTCGCTGGGTCGTACTCCCAATCGCTAAAACGTCCCATATTCGCGCTCACGCCCTTGGCTTTCATTTTGGCTAGCATTAGCGCTCTCATGATGCCGCGGTCAGTCTTTAGGCGCTCTTCGTTGGCAAGTACGCGCTTTTCTTCACTACACTGACAGCAATCAACTTGACCTCTTATATCCCTGTGCTTTGTCTGACCATGGATAGTGCAATCAGCCAATATCTCACGGATAACCATAGCCCCTAACTCAATCCGCGATAATTCTTTAATAATTTCCATAAGGCGCTCCTGTTCCGCTAGATAGTCCATCCAAAGGGTCATAATTCGGATCTTCATACTTTGCATTTACATTCATGCTACTGTAAGAAGGTTTCGACTGTTGATTGGTACCTGGTTCATCAACAATGATGTCGTCTAGCCAGCCCTTATTATTCAAATAAGTGTATGGGTCTTTGCGAAACTTCTTCACTGGTGTTGAAGCAACGTATGCCGGCAAGTGCTGCATAATCTCTTCACGTACCTTGTCACTAAGAGACTTCCACTTGGCCTCGCATTTATCTTTAGCTACTGACTTGGCATAGGTCTTCCAAAAAACATCAAAAGGAATATTTAGGACTTTTTCACCATCGTCATTAGAGTTGGTTAATGGTTTATGGTTAATAGTTATTGGTTTATGGTTAGCATTGCCTTCGCTATGCGTTCGCATTGCGTTCGAATCATTATCGCTTGAAGCCTTGTCTTTACTAGCTTTTGAGTCTTTTTTCTTCCATCTGGCATTAGCAGATTTACGCGCTTTTTCTGATTTTTCTTGATATTTGGCTATTTCTTGCTCAGCTCTGTCGTTGATATAACCATCTTCTGTGAGTTCGAAGAAGTAACGCAAAACCACCGCAATGCTGTCGCTATGCGTTCGCATATTGATAAGCATAGCAATCTCATCTATGTCAGCCGGAAGAGGTGACTCATTGAGGTATTGATAATCAAGCATACGCCTGTAAGCCAAATCTTGCAGAGGCTCCAAAAAATTGGTCTTGCTCATATAGTCTTTTGGGTGAAATGTGTAGTAGTGCATTACATACCCCCTGCTTGGCTGAGCGTCAAAAACCATGCTGACGTAGATTTATCAGCTCGGACAGGTGCAATCTTGCAGACAGTTATGCTATTATCATTCTCGTGGTGTTTAACCACTGATCTGAATGGTGTTTGCTTGCCTGCTAGTCCTTGCCGTGGAATTAGCACGAAAGTATTTATCAGTACCAAGAAGCCTGAGCTTATCGCTCGGGCTTTTTTATAGGCGTTCGTTTTATGCAGTAGGGTAGTCATCGCTCCCTCCCTGCCGGTTTATTTGTTTAAGATATTGCTTGGAAGGCTGACGAGTAGCGCGATACTTCTTGTAGTAACTTTTACGCTTTGCATGACGGCGGCTTTGCTTGGATGGGTAGCTATTTTTCATAATGCCACCTCCGGCTCTTTCTTAAGACCAGCCAAATCATCTTCTGAATAATGATGGAAGTCTTGCGCTAGATATTGTCCGAGGTCGGCAAGTTTTTGAGCTTTGTATGTATCACCACTTTCAAGGTCATTCTTGATAGTAGTGAATAAAGCGTCAAACCATGAAAGGCGCTGCATTTCAACTTCTTTGGCGTTTATCAAGTCGTTAGCTAGTTTATTAATACTCATGCTGACACCTCAGTACCAAAGGTGGTTTGAGCCAATGATTTATTGATGGTGTTCAATCTACTACTAAGTAAGTCGGCCCATGTGTCAGTAGAATCATGCGACAAGCGTGCCATTGATGCTGCTTGGCTTGGCGTCATCTTCTCTTGATATATCATCCATAACAGCATGCCAACATCATTCAATAAGCCAATAGCGCCGCCAATATCACAAGCAGTGTCCGATAGCTCGACTGAAGATATTAAAATAACCTCATCGTCATCAGCTTCGGTAATATCGATTACTTTGCGTTGGCTTGATTGGGTGGTAGAGGCGTTGCTATATAGAGTAGCAATCGCTTGGCGGTTAGATGGTGTGTCGTGAAATAGGTTTGGCCTATAGTCACCTGTTTCTGTGTCAGACGCTGGGACAAAATAGCCTTGTTCGTCGTAATAGAAATAGCTGCCATCGTGAGTAAGTGATAATAAATCACGTTGGCCATATTGGTCAGCTATGAGAGTAAACGGCTCGCTACTTAATGACGGGCACAGAACAACATCACCAATAGCAAAGATAGCTTGTTTGGTAGCTAGTGTAGGGGTGGTAGTTTTTGAGGTCGTGCGAATTGAATTACCCATGATGGATAGCTCCTGAACAATTAGTTAGTTTGTTGCCACCCAAAAAAAAGGGTGACAGGTTATTAACTACCGTGTTCAGACGGCGGGGCTTATTTCCCACAAGGGGTCTTTTATTCGGCCCACTTAACCCGTCATAGATGTTCGCACCGATGGTATCGGTACTATATTTATGACTTGTCTGCAGTGCAGAAATATTCGTATTTATGTCATTGGTAAATCGCTGATAGTTAGTCAGACAAATTTTGGACATAAAAATAGCCAGGGAATGACGGTTTGGCTTTACCGCTGAACAATTAGTAGTAGGGCTATAGTAACGCTTGTCATCATGACTTGTAAAGCCCTGTTTTTCACTATTGCTAAAATCAAATAAATGGGTAATGACCGGTGTTACAACAGAAAATGAAATGCTCAAACTTGCATGCTCTTTAACAGAGCGCTTCACCTGAGCGACTGAACTCGAAACATTAGCAATTAAACTCAAATTATTACTATTAAGACTCGAATTTGAGTATTTACAGTCGTAATTTGAGCCATGATAAGGTCTTAGGTTGGTTTTGATGTTATTAGTCATGAGCAAGCAACTCCCCTATGCTTTTGCCTATTTCAGTAAGTTGCACTGATTCTGCCCTGACGCCTCTATGCATGTAGGTGCTAGTAAGCTGCGCTATTATCGCTATCGTGCCTACGACGTTAGCATTGCCATCGATAGACTGCTTTAGGTGCTTAAGGTAACGTCGATCCAGCCATGTACCGCCAATACAAGAGTTATTGGAGTTGGTTGTTGCTAGCGTTAAGCTCATGGCGATATACGTAACATCCGTTGAGCAATCATTCATCTTGTCCGCATTTTTGCTATCCGGGTGTTTTACATGATACGCCAGTGTTTCCAGCACTTTGGATCTGATGGTTAGGGCCCTCGATAGGTTATCAACAAAATCGTGTGTTACCCATACGCCATCATCTGCATTTACGGCCGCTAAAGCATCATGCTTGGCACGATGCTCCTTTGTTGCTTCGTTTATGCTGGCTAGAATGCCGTCATCTTTGTTGGTGGTACTACAACCCGTTCCGTGAGTATCGGCAGGCTTATTGACCTGACCACTCACGTACCGGGTACGCTCTTCCTTGTTGATATTGTTAAATTTAGACACGGTCCTTCTCCTCGATCCAATAGAGCTCAAAGCGCTTACCATTTTTAGTGACAGACTTACCTTGTATTTTCACGCCTGCCCTCCGTAATTCATGGACACGCTGAGCAAGGCATGTAATTTGATAGAGCTCGTAAGAATCCCACTTTGATATGGGTGCGCCAGTCATGAGATGGGCTTTGATAGTGTCTGTTTGGGTCGCTGTTACTGCCTGCCGTGGAGTAATCATAGTTATGCCTCGCTACTGGCAGCTTGGCTATGACTATCTAACCATTCGTTTATTTCAGATAAGCGCCAAACGCTGGCATGACCAATCTTTATTGGAGCCGGGAACTGGTCGTTTTTAATTAGATGATAGATGTGTTTAATAGAGAAGCCGGTAATGCCGCGTGTAGCAGGCTTAGCGGTGACGGTGCGCCGTTGGCCTGATCGGGTGATATAAGTCTTGGCTTTGCGCTCGGGTTGATTGGCAAGGTCTGCCATTCTTAGGTATTGATCGACTAACGTCATGGTAGTTCACCTCTTCGCATTTAAAGTAATGGGCGGTAACGCCCTGCTGTGAGGTGAATGTTAAGTGATGGCATCGGCTATCATGCAAGTGCTATTGATATGATGTTATGGCAATAATATTGCTGTCAGGGCTAATACTATTGCTGTGAGGGCATTAAAAAACCCTTGATACACAAGGGTTCATTGACCTTATAGCAATAGATTAAAAATTTAACTACCTTTTAAATTTTCCACCACTTCGTGCATCGCTATGACGGCAAACTTTATCAATATTTAATGCTAAAGCGTATGATATACCATCAAAGTTATCTGTTATCCATTCAGTAATAGTGCTTTGTTTAGGTGCTGGCTGTTCAGAATCGTAATTAATCCAAAACTCTTTTATAACAGCATCCATTACTTCTATACCTGGGGTAGTGTATAGACGTTTATTAGTTTTAGCTTGTTCTAGCTTATTTTTAAGGTCTTCAACTTTATTGTTAGCGGTCGCCAGCTCCTCAACAATCTGATCATAGGTTTTAATGACGTGTCCTACTGCTGGTAATCCTACCTTGTCATCATCATTCGATATTTTGTCATTAAAGCCTCTGTAAATAAAGTTGTGGTTAGCTAGCCATCTTTTAACTTGTTCAGCTGGAATTCGGTCGGTGTCATCAGGAACCAAGGAGCCGGCATCAATGGCATTGCAAACCATACGATGATGTCTTAGATAGTTAGCGTCGTTATTAATGTAGGCAGGGTTCTCGTCAATAATCAAGCAAGTCATATCTTCTGCAGTGAAGAACGCATAGGTTATTAACAGCCTTTGATTTTCACCTAAGTCATCAGTTCGACTATTACCGTCTAAAGGCTTCGAATAATGACTGGGTAGCTGCCTTTTACTGCTATCTATCTGTTCTGGTACAGCCGTATTATCGTCTGAATTACGTATGTCTGGCAGTTTCGAAAACTCAAAATAAAAGTATTTAAAGGGTTTAAGAACTGTGTCTGAGAAATTTATACCTGATTGACTATCATCTAGGGCATGGTAAATACCTTTTAATACATCAATGGAGGTTGTATAGTCTAAGTCATCGTTTCGTGAGACCAAGAAGTATTTTTTCTTATTATCGTCATATAAGTAAAGTTTAACTTCGTCGAACGAAACATTTTCAAATAGATACTCAAGATTTAACTTTAAAGGTTTTTTTGAGCCAATACCTTTACCTAAATCATTTACATATTTAAGTGCGGAAATATATTGTCGGTTAATTTTTTCAAGCCACGTATCAATTGGATTATCGTCATAATCAAAGTCCAAAAGTAACTCATGGCTATCAGGATTTAAATCAATGCCCTTCATAAAACTAGCATTAAAAACTTCATCTTTCAGAAAATAGGATGCTAGGAACTTATCATTTTTCTCTAGCTCGCTCATGGTATGAAAACGAAAATTATCTACTTCGTCACGTTTAGATATTAAATATGTTATAAAAAATTCGGATGAATACCAATTACCAGAATTTTTGATATAAACCTTAACATTGTCATGACGATCAGATAAACAAAATTTGCCTAAATACTCAATGACCAAGTCATCACTATCTTTAGTATGATTAGAAACTAACTTAATGAATGTTCTAACACTTATATATTTATCGTCTTCTTTTTTTATTAGATCTACTAAGCTCACAGTACACACCCTTACACCCTTAATCATAATAGGAGCAAGGCAGTGACAGTTTAAGGGTGTGAATATCTGTCGTTCGGGAGCAACCCCTAGCCTTGCAATCGGTATCGATAGCGATTGGCGCTATCAAGTTCAGTTTGTCAGTCCAATACTGACGGTATTTATTGAAGCTGTTCTGCAAGTTTCATTAAAACTTCTTTTGATATCCCTTGTGCTTTCAAGCTCTTTATCAGAGCTTCCTTGTCATGCACTGCTATATCAGTCGCTTGTTTATTCCTAATCTGTATTTCTTCTGCTACCTCATCAGGCGTCAATAAATCAAAATTAATAGCCTTGCCATCACGTAAGTCGTCCAAATAGTCAGCCCATTGGTTCATCATTACCTGTCTTTCGAGTAGATGGGCCGATAAGTCATATCGCTTTTTGACGCTTGACTGCTCAAGATGGGCAAGCTGTATTTCTATGATGTTCTCCGGGAACTGCAACTCATATAACCCTGTGCTGGCAAGCTGCCTAAAACCGTGGCCAGTCATCTTGGGGTAGGGGTCACCTGTATAGCCCATTCGTTTTAATGCCTGATTGAACCAACCCTCGCTATATGGCTTGCCGCTTTCAAAGTTGTAGAACACGTAACCTGTTCGTTCTGTCAGTGGTCGCATACGCTCGATAATAGCTACTGCTTGCGGTGACAATGGGATGATATGTTCTTGTCGCATTTTCATCTTGTGTGCCGGTACGCGCCAGACGCTTTTATGATAGTCAATTTCTGACCATTCAAAGAACCTCAGCTCTTTAGTTCTCACGAAACATAGTGTCATGAGCTGCAAGCCAGCCACTGTCTGCTGGTGCCCGTTTGGGTGCTTCTTTATATAGTTATCTATGTTACGTAGTAGTTCGGGGAATTGGTGCTGCTCAACGGCTTTCATGCGCTTAGCTTTGTGAGGTCTTAAGGCTTTATTACGTCCGCTGGCGAGGTTGATAATGTCATAGCCTAGAGTATTGATAGCATGCTCAAAGATGGAGCTGATAAGTCCCATACACTTATGAGCAGTCTCTGACGTGTATTTCCCTTGTTTCTCAAAATCTGCTTGAATATCTAGCCCAGTTTTAATCACATCCTGCGCGGTGATAGCGCCAATAGGGTATGAGCCCAAACGTTTCAGAATATGGTTATCCAAAAACCCTTGCAGCTTTTGGACGTTCTTTGATGTGGTTTCTGATTTTTCGTCTAGATAGCTTTTCGCTATGGTTTTAAACAAATCTCTTTGTTCATAGTTATTCTTTAAGTGGCTTTTGTGTTCGGTGGGATCAATACCCTCAGCAAGCAACGCTTTGGCTTTATCACGTGCCAGCCGCGCTTGTTTTAATGATATTTCGGGCTTGAACGCTGCATCAGCGTTTTGTTTGCAGGATTTATAAACACCGATTTGATAGGTTCTCTGTTTTGGCTTTATATCTTTATCAGATTGATAACGATAGGTCATTTGCCAAAATAATGTGCCATTGGTGTGTTGGATTAGGTATAGGTTATTACCATCGCCATGACGAGTGATTTTATCTGGCACCGGTTGTTTGGCGATTGCTTTCACGCCAGCGTCGGTTAGCTGATAATCTTTTCTTTTGATCATGACATCACCATGAAGTGTTAAATGTTTTTTAACAACTATTTTAACAACATTGTAGTGGTGCTGCTAGGTAATGGCAAGTAATCTTGTAAGAAAGAAAGCTTTGAGACTAAAGGGATAGGAGCTTAGAAGGTAATGCGAGGTTATGTGTAAACATGGGGATTGGTGCGCTCGGCGGGAATCGAACCCACGACCCTCGGCTTCGGAAACCGATACTCTATCCAACTGAGCTACGAGCGCATAATTGATCGACTAAAATCCAATAAACTGATGACGTGTATAAATAAGTGCAATTGGTTGTCGTTAGAACGAAAAGGCGTCTAAAAATTAAGACCGCTTAGTCTAACAAATAAAAGTCATAAAGCCAATGAATGAAGGCCGCTATTGGCGTTTTTTAAGAAAAAACACCATAGTCGGCAAACAGGCATGGCAATCTACCCGTCTTTTCCCTTATAATGTCAGGGAGAATTCATATTTATAATCACCGATTACAAGCGCGCCCGTATGCGGGATGGCTGTTTGCTATTGATAACTGCTTGGTTATCAAAGGAGGACAAACAGAATGTCCAAGTCGTGTCGGCCCTTGTATACGCAATAAGAGAACGTGACGAATGAGAAAAGTAGTTATGTTATCGGCAGCTGCCATTCTAGGAATCGCTAGTATCGCTGTGAGCCAAGCCGAAAGTGTTGTAGACACGCCTGTAACCGTATCTGATGTCGCAGAAGGGCAAGAGGTTGTCGATAACTTGCCTGAAAAATTGGGTGACGATACCAAAGCTGCTGCTGATACTACCGATGGCGCTACAGCTACCGATGAAGCTGCGCAAGCAGACGCGACCGATGCAGATGTACCTGCTGAAGAAACAGCCGCTGCTGCACCTGCCGCTGAAGAAGAGCCTATCCCGCAAGATACGCCACAAGTACAAAAGCTCATCGCTTTGTATCCTAACTTGATTGCTCGTATTCAGCCGGTTGCTAAAGTCTGCTTTGAGGACGACGAAGTATGCGACGTCACTGCACGTTCTGCAGGGCCAGCAGCAGGTGATGGTCCTCGTGATGGTAAAGCCGTTTATAACGCTACCTGCCAAACGTGTCATGCCTCAGGCTTACTTGGCTCGCCTATGCTAGGTGATGCTGGCGCTTGGGGTCCTCGTATCGCCAAAGGTAAAGATACCTTGTATACCCATGCTATCAACGGCTTTAACGCTATGCCTGCTAAAGGTGGCGCTGATATCCCTGATGAAGAAGTACAAAGCGCAGTGGATTATATGGTTGATGAAGCAAGCTAATTGCCTGTGCCATATGTAAAAAAGCAATAGAAAAAAGTAGGAGACGGTAAAGTAGCTATCGTCTCCTACTTTGCTTTTTTATCATTATTCTCCTTTAACATATAAATATATTGAGAGCACTTTACAGTATTGTGGATATCAGTAATCATATATAGAAGCTTATAAAGCGCCTATTTCATTTAATGAGGTAGGCGTTTTTTTGTGGGCGTCGATTGATATTATTAATATCGTGGTTATATCATCCTAACGTTGAAATCTGCGACCGCGAGCCTCACATCTAGACACTAGACTCGTCGTAAGAGACGAGAGCAAATATGAGAGAAACTAACTTTTCCCGAATCGTCTTCTATATTCCTTTATAGATACATTATTATTAAAGAGGTATTCATGTCTGAGGTGCCAGCGCTATCTATTCAGAACCTATCTAAAACCTATGGCAACGGGTTTTCGGCATTAAAAGATGTCAGCTTGACAGTGCCACAAGGTGGATTTTTTGCGCTCCTTGGGCCAAATGGTGCGGGCAAATCAACGATGATTGGTATCATTAGCTCCCTGTTTAAGCCAACGGCGGGTAGTGTGCATATCTTTGGTACCGACTTGTTGGCTGAACCTTCAAAAGCCAAGCAGTTTTTAGGCGTGGTACCGCAAGAGTTTAACTTTAATCAGTTTGAAAAAGTTGAAGATATTTTGATTACTCAAGCCGGCTATTTTGGTATTGCAGCAAAAGAGTCTAAGCCGCGAGCAGAAAAACTGCTCAAAGCATTAGGCTTATGGGATAAGCGCGATAATAAAGCGCGCGAGCTATCGGGCGGTATGAAGCGCCGATTGATGATTGCGCGCGCCTTGATTCATAAACCAAAGCTATTGATACTCGACGAACCAACGGCTGGGGTCGATATCGAGCTGCGCCGCTCGATGTGGGAATTTATGCAGCAGATTAACGTTGAAGAAAATACCACGATTATTTTGACCACCCATTATTTGGAAGAAGCAGAGCAGCTTTGTAAGCGTATCGCTATTTTGGATCACGGTGAGATTCGTATTAATACAGAAATGAAAGATTTATTAGCGCAGTTATCGGTCGAAACTTTTGTCTTTGATTTGGCGACGCCATTGACCAAGCAAATTGCTTTAACAGGGGTTACTGACACGCTACAGCCTGATGATTTAACGCTTGAAGTGACCCTGACAGAAGGGGAGTCGCTAAACGGTGTCTTTGAGCAGTTGTCTAAGCAAGGCGTTTTGGTCGCCAGTATGCGCAATAAAGCCAACCGTTTAGAAGAGCTGTTTATGCGTCTGGTCGATAAAAGCTTGCATGAACCTTTAAGCTCGTAGCTCATTTTTTCATACTTTTTGAATCTGCAGACATAAATAGACTACTATAAATATAGCAACCATATAGGCAATTTGCGGGCCGTGATAGCGTTTTAATATTAGCCTGCAGACTGCTTAGGAGAGATAACGCATGAACTTCGCACAACGCTGGATTGCTTTTCGCACCCTGCTGATTAAAGAGATTCGCCGCATATTACGCATCTGGCCGCAGACATTATTGCCGCCAGTCATTACGATGAGCCTGTATTTTGTCATCTTTGGTAAAATGATCGGTTCGCGCGTGGGCGAGATGGGCGGTGTGCCATACATGCAGTTTATCGTGCCCGGTTTGATTATGATGGCGATTATCACCAACAGTTACTCAAACGTGGTCTCGAGCTTTTTTAGTGCTAAGTTTCACTCGAGCATTGAGGAGCTGCTGGTATCGCCAATCTCTAAGCACGCTATTTTGACCGGTTATATCAGTGGCGGTATTTTCCGCGGACTGGCGGTTGGGGTCATCGTCTTTATTGTGGCGTTATTTTTTACCAAGCTGGGTATTGAGCACTTATTTATTACCTTATTTACGGTGATTGGCACCTCGGTTTTATTCTCGCTTGGCGGCTTTATCAACGCCGTATTTGCGCGCTCATTTGATGATATTTCTATTATTCCAAGCTTTGTGTTGACGCCGCTGACCTATCTTGGCGGGGTGTTTTATTCGATGGAGAATTTATCACCATTTTGGCAAAATATTTCGCTATTGAACCCAATTGTCTATATGGTGAACTCTTTCCGCTACGGTATCCTTGGCTATTCTGATGTCAATGTGTGGTATTCGATGGCGGCTATCTTTGCCTTTTGCGTCATTTTTTATATCATCTCTTATCGACTATTAAGTGATGGTTCGCGTATTCGTTTATAAGTTAGGGCGAGTTCTATTTATAATATCGTCAGTTTAAAATAAAATCGCTGTCTTCATGATGGCGTGCGACTGGGATACATTTTCCTTGCTTGCTGCTAGCACAGAGGCTGCGGAAAATTCATCCCAGTCGCACTGTATCGATTTTAAATGAACGCTACTATCTCTAGCATTTTAAATATCATCAGTTTTACTATTAGGAATTAGCCATGAGTATTCACGGTATTTTAGGCGAACAAACTACTGATTATCCAACTGAGTATAGTCCTGAGACCCTCTATCCAATAGCGCGCAATCTAGGGCGCGATGTGATTGGCTGGCAAGATGATAAGCTAGCAGTGGGCGTCGATTGGTGGCACGCCTTTGAGCTGTCTTGGTTAAATGCACAAGGTATCTCGCAAGTGGCTATTGCGCGTTTTGGTATCCCGGCAAGCTCGCCGTTTATCGTCGAATCAAAGTCATTAAAACTATATTTAAATAGTATTAACTTTACTGAGTTTGGTAGTTGGGATGAGGTGCAAGCGTTGATTGCTAAAGACTTATCGTCATGCATTCAAGCAGAAGTAACCGTTGAAATATTTAGCCTAAATGATGACTTGGATGATAAAGCAACAGGCTTGTTAATTGCTCAACCTGAAGGCGTTTGTATTGATGAGGCACTTGCCAATAGCAGCGAGAAAGGCGCGCTAACGGAACATCCTGACGCGTCATTGCTAGAGAGCAAGGCAGATGATAATAATTTAGCAAGCAACAATACGGCGGAAGTTGCGCAGCCTTATACTTTTTATTCTAACTTGCTGCGGAGTAATTGTCCGGTGACCAATCAGCCCGATTGGGGGACGTTAGCGGTTTCAATTACCAGTGATAAAGCATTTGATGAAGCAAGTATGTTACGTTATATTTTAAGTTTCCGTCAGCATAATGGCTTTCATGAGCAGTGTGTCGAGCAAATATTTGCTGATTTAAGCAAACATTATGAGCCAAGCGAGCTGATGGTGCGCGCGTGGTATACACGTCGCGGCGGTATCGATATCAATCCTTGCCGCGTCAGTGATATAAAGTTATTACCGCAGCCAAGCCGCTTAATTCGCCAGTAAGGTAATGGTTTTATTTAAATTGATTTTGCAGCGTTTGGTTTAAAAAAGCGCCTATCTGATTCAGATAGGCGCTTTTTTTATTGAGCAAGTTTTAGTAAAAACTATTTGCCGCTTACTTTTGCCATCACTTCTTCGCGGCTCAGCATTTGCTTTTCTGTTTCGCGGCGATTGACGTATTCGTATTTGCCTTCAGCCAAGTTACGGTCTGAAACCACGATACGATGCGGAATACCAATCAATTCAAGGTCGGCAAACTTCACGCCCGGGCGCTCGTTACGGTCATCAAGTAGGACGTTAACACCTTGAGCTTTTAGCTCTTCATACAGCGCGGTCGCCGTCTGCATGACGGTGTCTTCTTTTGACTTCATCGGTATGATAGCGACTTCAAACGGCGCAATTGAATCTTCAATGCTTGGCGTTTGTGGCCACATAATGCCGTTTTCATCGTTGTTCTGCTCGATAGCAGCTGCGATGATACGACTAACGCCAATACCGTAGCAACCCATCATCATGGTCACGGGCTTGCCATCTTCGCCAGAGACAGTCGCATTCATCGCTTGCGAGTATTTATCACCCAACTGGAAGATATGACCGACTTCGATACCGCGTTTGATTTTTAGGCTGCCTTTACCGTCAGGAGAAGGATCACCTTCTTGTACATTGCGCACATCAACGACGCGGGTAATACTGGCGTCACGCGCCCAGTTCATACCGATGGTATGTTTATTAACTTCATTGGCGCCCGAGACAAAATCTGACAAAGACGCTGCCGAGCGATCGACAAATACGGGCATATCCAAATCAACGCCGATATAACCTTTATGCAAACCAGCGGCTTTAAGCTCTTCATCGGAGGCCATCGTTAGCGGTACATTGGCTTCTTCAATTTTCTCCGCTTTAATGGTATTTAGCTGATGGTCACCGCGTAAGACTATCGCGATTAATTGCGGCTCATCATCTTCGGTATGACCATGGACAATTAAGGTTTTTACCGTAGTTTCTAATGGTACGCCTAGATGCTCAGCAACCATTTTACAGCTGGTCATGTCTTCCGTTAAAACATCTTCGCGCTCCATTTTTGGTGGCTGACGCTCAGCGGTGCTGACCGATTCGGCAAGCTCAACGTTGGCTGCATAATCAGAAACGTCAGAGAAAGCGATATCATCTTCACCGCTGTCTGCCAACACATGAAACTCATGCGACGCAAAACCGCCAATAGAACCGGTATCCGCTTGCACGGCACGGAAATCTAAACCCAAACGGGTAAAGATGCGCGTATAAGCGTCGTACATCTTATGGTAAGTCTTTGCCAAAGACGCTTGGTCAGCGTGGAACGAGTAAGCGTCTTTCATGGTGAATTCACGCGCACGCATCACGCCAAAACGTGGACGAATCTCGTCACGGAACTTACCTTGGATTTGGAAAAAGGTAATCGGCAACTGCTTATAACTGCGCAGCTCACCTTGAGCAAGGTTGGTGATGACTTCTTCGTGCGTCGGCCCCAAGACAAAATCGCGGTCATGACGGTCTTTAAAGCGTAGCAGCTCAGGACCATAGTCATTAAAACGCCCGGTCGTTTGCCAAAGCTCGGCAGGCTGGGTCATTGGCATTAGCACTTCTTGAGCGCCGACGTTTTGCATCTCTTCGCGAACGATGCGTTCGACTTTTTGCAACACGCGTAAACCCATCGGCAGCCAGATATACAATCCAGAAGCGATTTTACGAATAAGACCTGCTCTTACCATGAGTTGGCTTGAGGCGATATCAGCGTCGCTGGGCGTTTCTTTTAGCGTGGCAAACAAAAATTGACTGGCTTTCATAAATAAAGCGGAACCTTATCAACGATAAAATAAATAAGAAATAGGAGGATATTTAGCGTATGCTTTGGTGGCCGACGCAAGCTTACCTTTTATCACTTGGTAATAGTCTAGGACCTGCCTAGCTAAAAAGTACTGCAACAAGCAGCACGTTATTAGAAAGTGCGTTTATAAAACGCCTTACAAAAAGGGTGAAACTTTTATTTTTGTATGAATACATCCATATCGACAGCGTCATATTTTTGGCAAAAAAGCCAGAAAAATGGGTGCATGCCAACATTTTGCTTATACAATCTGACTATGTTAGGTAAAGTTCGCCTAAGACGCAATGACTTTTTGTTGTTTCAGCTTAAACAGTGGCTAAACTCAATAACAATGCTAAAAATAAGCGGATTTTTAAACTCAAAATCTGCCAGTTTTTGAGACTCAAAGATAAAATTTTAGTTAGCTGATAAAGCAGCACGATTTATAGATTTTGCACATAAGAGAATAGAGAGATAATTAGTGAAGCAAAAGCTATTTTTTAAAGTGGCATTGAACTCATCAATTATGTAGGAGAATGGTAGTAACTGCTTGAAATGCTTATAAACAAATAGCATTAAAGGTTTGGTATTTAGCAATTTTATGCTGATAAGAATTAATATAAAACCTTGAGGTAGTTTACATGGTCAACCCTGATAACCACTCTTCAGTAGATAAGAATAATGCCAAGCGCCCGCAAGCGAAAAAACCCATCTCGATGTTATCGTGGCTGATATTGCTTATCGGTCTTGCCGCGCTCGCTTTTGCGATTTATAGCCTGCAAAACCTCACCAAGGAAGAACCGATAGAAACCATTACCCGTGAAGGGGTGGTGATGCAAATTCAAAAATTAAATCGTTTGGAGACGGTGGCGTTTAGTGTCGATACCGTTATCACTAGCCAAAAACCAGGCAGCTGGATGAAGCTATGGCAAGATGAGCAAAAGGGTTTGTTTATTGCACGCGGGCGCGTAGAAGCAGGGATTGATTTGAGTGCGTTAACGCCAGAGATGGTACAGGTGGTGCAGCCAGAGATTGATGTTGAACAGCTGCAGGAAGCTGATGCTAATACGCCGGTGTCAATGTTGCCGCAAATCAATATTATCTTGCCGCCGTCAGAAATATTTTCTGTTTATTTAGACGATATTGAAATCTATGATTGGCAAACGGGCGCTTTTGGTATGATGCAGGTCGATCCAAAAATCTTGCAACAAGCGCAAAGTATGGCGAAAAAAGAAGTGCTTGAGCGCGCTTGTCGCGGTGATGTGATGAATTTAGCATTAGAAAATGCGCAAACCCAATTGCAGCAGTTGTTTTCATTGACGGGTGCTGTGGTAACGGTAACCACGCAGGGCGCAGGGGCGTGTCAATTGCCAACGGCTTAATACTTAAAACGGATTAACGAACCACTACGCCAATTAACAGATGTTGCTTGAATTTATTGGCAATAGGGTTACTATATTATATAGCAGGACTTATTTATCATTAACGACAGCCTTATAAATGCTGTCATTGAAATAAGCTTATATGATATAAGAGGTGGCGTATATGACAACTTCCAATAATCAGCCCTCCGTTCATGAGAAACGCGAATTAATCAAGCAGCCTAAAGCAAAAGAATCGCTACCTTTTGCGACGTGGGTGCTGCTCATCATAAGCTTTACTTGTCTTGCGTATGCTATTTATACCATTCAGACACGAATAGTAAAGCCAGCTATCGATATAGATAGTGCAGCACAAAGCAGTTTGGTACAAACTGGCAGTACGCCACAAGAGGTAGCTCAAGTAGAAAACTAGCGCTTTTTACTAAAAATGTCAGCGTTGTTTTTTAAACTCAGCAATCGCCAGTTGTCGTGCTGCCTTATGCTCAACCATCGGCACAGGATAAGCAGTGTCAGCAAACTGACCGCCCTTTGTGAGCGCTTTACGCATTTTATCTTCACTATGCAAAATTCTGCTTGGCACGTCTTTTAATTCTGGCAGCCAAGTCTTAATAAATAATCCATCAGTATCATGGCTCTTAGCTTGGCTAAAAGGGTTCATAATACGGAAGTAAGGTGCGGAATCTGTGCCAGTTGACGCGCTCCATTGCCAGCCGCCATTATTGGATGCAAAATCGCCATCTATCAGCTGCTGCATAAAGTAACGCTCGCCCAAGCGCCAATCCATTAATAAATCTTTGGTCAAAAACATCGCCGTCACCATCCGTAAGCGATTGTGCATAAATCCGGTCGCATTGAGACAGCGCATGGCCGAATCGACCAATGGCACGCCTGTCATGCCTGTGCACCAAGCCTTAAAATTATCCTGATTATATGACCAATGAATTTTATTATCTGTCTCTTCTTTATAAGCTTTATGGCGAATAAGCTCGGGCTTATCATCTAAAACATGACGATAAAAGTCACGCCACGCCAGCTCACTTATCCAGCGATTAATATCGTTGTTATCAGAGCTGCTAAAGTTGTCGCTATCATTACCCTGTAATCTCTCTAATGATTTTGTGGCTTGCAGATAGCACAGTCTTGGGCTTATTGCCCCGATAGTGAGATAGGCTGATAGCTGGCTGGTCGCCTGTAAGCTTGGTACATCGCGGCTGATGTCATAGTTATCAATGTCGTCAGCGATGAAATCCTTTAAACGCTTGCAAGCAGCATCTTCACCCGCTGGATAAGCTATCCTAGCGTGCTCAAGCTGAGCGCCAAAATCAATGTGCTGATACTCTGCAGCAGTCTCTAACTGTTTCTGATAATCTTCGACGGCTTTTTTACTGAGTTGTTCTATGTCTTTAACAGTATGAGCGCTATCTTTTGCAGTTTTTAGGGTGGTTTTTGACTGGCTGCTTTTTGACTGATAGTTTACCGCCATGGCTTGGTGTATTTGTAAATTGCTAACGTCCAAGGTATGCCGCCATTTGTTATAAAATGGGGTAAAGACCTGATACATGCTATCGTCATTGGTGGTAATGGTTTTTGGTGGCAAGATACATTGGTCGTGCCAGCGGATAAATTTGATATCTGATTTGGCAAGTTGTTTGGTTAGTTCTTGGTCGCGGTCAATCTCATTACCTTCGTACTCATGATTTGCCATGACAACATCGATATCATTTACCTCACACAACATGGTTAGCGACTCTATACAATCAGAAAAGCTGGCACAGAGCTGTATGGTTAAGTTGATATTTAAGCGTTTTTGCAAAGAGGTTGCTAAGAGTGGCAAGGTACGGGCGATATGATCGAGCTGGGTGAGTGACATATCATGTGCATGCCATTGTTCAGGCGTCATAAAAAAAATAGCGCTGACTCGCGCATTATCCGCATTTGCACGTTCACAAAGCGCTGCCAATGCCGTATTGTCATGAACTCGCAGGTCACGACGAAACCATATTAAATAATGTGCGGGGTTTGCACTCGTCGTATTATTGCTAGCAATGTGCTGAGACGTTGCCGCCACCGTTTTAGACATTCCACCTTTCCTATATTAATCAATCGCAATCATAAACAAAACTGTGAATAAAAGTATGCTAGGATAAGTTTTTGGATGCAATGGATATGCCATTCAATTAACAAATCATCATATTTGCTTTTTAGCGTTGGCAATCAATATTTATCGTCATCTATGTATTCGAGCCAATCTATCAACGTTATATTTAGTGTCATGTCTATTTTATGTTATATCTAAGGTCACATTATGCAGGTGAAGTTTTGTGGTTTTACCCAGCCTAGTGATATTAAAATGGCTGCTCAGTTGGGTGTCGATGCCGTCGGCTTGGTGTTTTATCCACCAAGTCCGCGCGCTGTTACTATTGAGCAGGCGCAATTGCTAAGTGCTTCTTTGCCCGCTTTTATAAGTGTCGTGGCCTTGGTGGTCAATATGCCGCGAGCAGAACTTATTGAACTGGCAAACCATGTCCCTTTTGATATCATTCAATTTCACGGTGATGAAACGCCCGAACAGTGTCAGCAGCTGGCAAGCGCGGTCAATAAACGCTGGATAAAAGCCTTACGTATTAATACCGAGCAGCACACCACTGCTGGCGTAAGCGCTCAAATTGATGAGTTTGCTGTTGCTGGCGCGAACAGTATTTTGCTCGATGCTTACCATCCTCATAAGTATGGCGGCACAGGTGCACGTTTTGACTGGAGTTTGCTACCGCAAGACAGCTCGCTGCCTATTATTTTAGCGGGCGGGCTTGATGCCGACAATGTCGCTGCTACTTTAGAGCTGCCGATTTATGCCGTCGATGTCAGTGGCGGTATTGAGTCGGGCAAAGGTAAAAAAGACGCTGCCAAAATGCGTGCCTTTATGAAAGCAGTTAAACGCGACCGATGGCAAAACGAGACGCCGAGCGAACCTTCGAATAACAGTAATTAGCCTTTTAACGGTGGATTTATATTTATTAAATAGCTCATTACCTAAAATCTTTCCCTTTATTTATTCTAAAAAATACCACTTATTATAGTAGGAATTATCATGAGTCATGTCGCAAGCAAAGATGTATCTGCTACTGCTAAAGCCATCAATACCTTTACCAATCCAGAAAACGTGCAAGACTTTAACCAATATCCTGATGCACGCGGACATTTCGGCGTTCATGGCGGTCGTTTTGTTTCTGAAACCCTGATGGCAGCACTCGAAGAGCTTGAAACCTTATACACCAAAGTCAAAGCCGATCCGGCGTTTTGGGAAGAGTATCATAACGATTTGGTCAATTATGTCGGTCGTCCAACCCCGCTTTATCATGCCAAGCGCTTGAGTAATGAGATTGGTGGCGCGCAGATTTATTTTAAACGCGAAGACTTAAATCATACGGGCGCGCATAAGGTAAATAACACCATCGGGCAGGCGCTACTTGCCAAAATGTGCGGTAAAAAGCGTATCATCGCCGAAACTGGGGCGGGACAACATGGCGTTGCGACGGCAACGATTGCTGCGCGCCTAGGGTTAGAGTGTATCGTTTATATGGGTGCCGATGATGTCGAGCGCCAAAAGATGAACGTCTATCGTATGCGTTTGCTTGGTGCGACAGTGGTGCCAGTGACTTCAGGTTCGCGGACGCTGAAAGACGCCATGAACGAGGCCATGCGCGACTGGGTGACCAACGTTGATACGACTTATTATATCATTGGCACGGTTGCAGGGCCGCACCCTTATCCGCTACTGGTACGTGATTTCCAAGCGATTATCGGTAAAGAAGCGCGTATTCAACATTTAGAAAAAACCGGTAAATTGCCTGATGCGTTGGTTGCCTGTGTTGGTGGTGGCTCAAACGCGATTGGTCTATTCTTTGATTTCCTAAACGATACTGAAGTTAAAATGTATGGTGTCGAAGCGACAGGTGACGGCATTGAGACCGGTCGTCATTCAGCGCCATTGGCCGCTGGTCGTATCGGCGTATTGCATGGCAATCGTACTTATCTAATGGCAGATGATGAAGGCCAAATCCAAGAGACGCATTCTATCTCAGCGGGACTTGATTATCCGGGCGTTGGCCCTGAGCACAGCTTCTTAAAAGACATGAAACGCGTCGAATATGTTGGCTGTACCGATAAAGAGTCATTGGAGGGTTTTCATGAAGTGACGCGTAAAGAAGGGATTATCCCTGCGCTTGAATCTGCTCATGCGGTCGCCTATGCGCTGAAGCTGGCTAAAACCATGACGCCTGAGCAAAGCATTATCGTTAATATGTCAGGTCGCGGTGATAAGGATTTGCATTCGGTAATGAAAGCGGAAGGTATTGAGTTGTAGCCACGTATTGTACTGCACCCTATAAATCCACTTTTATAAAATAAATTGATTGGCTCTTTTTAATATATATAGAGCCAATATAGCCAGTTTGAATTAATTGTAGAGAACACTATGACCCGAATTGAAAGCACCTTTGAAACCTTAAAAGCCCAAAATAAAAAATCCCTGATTCCTTATGTAATGGCAGGCGATCCAACCCCTGCTAACTTTGTTGGCTTACTACATGACTTGGTTAAGCACGGCGCAGATATGATTGAAGTCGGCTTGCCGTTTTCTGATCCAATGGCCGATGGCCCAACTGTTGCATCAGCTGGTGAGCGTGCGTTAGCAGCCGGTACTAGTACGCGTGATGCACTAAACATGGTGGCAGAATTCCGCAAACAAGATACGCAGACGCCGATTATCTTAATGGGTTATCTGAATCCCGTGGAAATCATCGGTTATGACAATTTTGTCGCTTTATGCGAGCAATCAGGCGTCGATGGGATTTTGATGGTTGATTTGCCACCAGCCGAGGCGGGGATTTTTACCCAGCATTTGACTGAACATGCGATGAACGAGATTTTCCTATTGTCACCAACCACTTTACCTGAGCGCCGCGAGCAAGTTCTGACCCATTGCGGTGGTTATATTTACTATGTGTCATTAAAAGGCGTGACCGGTTCGGCGACGCTCGATACCGATGATGTGGCTACCCAAGTGCAAGCGATTAAAGCCGAGACCGATTTGCCAGTATGTGTGGGCTTTGGTATTCGTGATGCGGCCTCTGCCAAAGCGATCGGTCAGCACGCCGATGGTATTATCGTCGGTAGTGCGCTGGTGCAAAACTTTGCTGATATCGATGCTAAAGATGCGACTGCGGTCGCAGCTGCTCAGCAAAAAATTATGGCAAAAATGGACGAGTTACGCGGCGCACTTGATAGTTTAACCGCCTAATATTATATCGAGTTTATTGGTATCTAAATTTGAAAGGCTTAGAAGGTCAGCGCAATTTTTATAACAATGTTTATAAAGACACAGGCAAATGACTTTGCTAAAGTTAGTTTACGTGTGTAAACTAACATCACATATAAATTGTTACAGTTGCGCATAAGCGTGCTTTATAACTGCTGATGTTTAAGGCTATATGACTTTTAAATTGATTCTTATAAACGGACTTCTTAGGGACAAGAGACTAAGCCAATTAAACCGACTTGGCCAACTTGTCGATAAGCCTTTGATAATGGCGAACATTATGACTGATACGATAACAAAACCTGATATGACCACTGCAAATAATACTGAAACAAGCACGACTGAAAAAAATGGCAGTTCCGCTGGGCAATCATGGTTTGAGCGCCCGATACCGGGCATTAAACAGCAACTGACCGCACCTTTGACGGCTGTCGAAACTGAACCGTCAACCAAGTGTAGCAGCTGTCATTCGATGATTACCAATACGGCGCTGATTTTCAATTGCTATGTCTGCCCGCATTGTGACCATCATTTACCGATGAGTGCTCGTGAACGCTTAAACTGGCTACTCGACCAAGTAGAGGGTGAGCTAGGACAGCAATTCACTGCCAAAGACCCATTGAGCTTTGTGGATAGTAAGCCGTATCCGCAGCGCATGAGCGAAGCACAAGACAAAACCGGTGAGTCTGAAGCAATGATTGTGATGTATGGTAAATTGCGCAATCTTGATATCGTGACGTGTGCCTTTGACTTCCGTTTTATGGGTGGCTCTATGGGCTCCGTGGTCGGCGACCGTTTTGTAGAAGCGGCTGAAAAAGCCCTTAAAGATAAAGTACCCTTAGTCTGCTTTGCTGCTTCTGGCGGTGCGCGTATGCAAGAGGGTCTGCTATCTTTGATGCAAATGGCTCGTACGGCAGCGGCGATTGAACGCTTACGAATTGCTGGTGTGCCATATATTGTAGTATTGACCAATCCTGTTTATGGCGGGGTGACGGCATCGCTTGCTATGCTTGGCGATATCCATTTGGCAGAACCAAAGGCCATGATTGGCTTTGCTGGTAAGCGCGTGATTGAACAGACAGTACGTGAGACGCTAGAAGAGCCATTCCAGCGTGCCGAGTTCTTATTAGAGCATGGCGTGGTCGATGAAGTGGTGCACCGTCATCAATTGATTGATACCATTTACCGTCTGCTGGCAAAACTATGCCGCGTGCCTAATGTTGATGCTTAACATGTGCTGAGCTGGTTTAGTAAACAGGCAATCGAGGTCGTTATGACTTAATAGCATTTATCGTCAATCACGGTAAATGCTATTTTTGCTTTTTGGCTAGGTAGTTATATACTGTCTCTATTTCCTAATTAAGCATTTTCACATTCTCTATTTTCCCGAAAAATTTCATATAGGTTCTGCCCATGTCTGACTCTTCACTTTCTACCTCTAACACTCCTACTGAGCACTCGAGTTTGACCGAATGGCTTGATTATATGCAGCAGATTCATGTCTCGGCGATAGATATGGGATTGTCGCGAGTATTGCCGGTTGCTGAGGCGTTAGGCGTGGTACAGTCAGCCAAAGACGATGCTTATGTATTTACCGTAGCGGGCACCAACGGTAAAGGCTCAACGACTGCGGTCATCGCGCAAATGTGTCAAGCGGCAGGGTATAAGACAGCACTGTATCAATCACCGCATCTAAGTGTATTTAACGAGCGCGTGCGTATCAATGGCGATATGGTCAGTGATGAGACCTTAATTGATGCCTTTAGCAAGGTAGAGGCTGCGCGGTTGCGATGCGCTTTAACCTTGTCATTTTTTGAGATGACAACGCTTGCAGCATTATTAATCTTTGCCGAAGCAGACTGCGATGTCTGGGTATTAGAAGTTGGGCTCGGCGGTCGCCTTGATGTGGTCAATATTATCGATCCTGATATGGCGGTGATTACCAACATTGCCATCGATCATGTCGATTGGCTAGGGGATAATGTCGAAGATATTGGCCGTGAAAAAGCAGGTATTTTACGTGATGGCATTACTCTAGTTTATGGTGCTACTGCGATGCCTGCTAGTGTGCAGCAAGCAATTGATACGCATCAGGCAACTTGTTATCAAGCTGGGCAAGACTTTGATTATCGTGAAGTGGATACCGACGTTTGGCAATACAGTAATGCCGCTGTCACCATGCAACTACCACGTCCAGCACTGTCATTGACCAATACGGCCAATGCCTTATCAGCGGTGCTGGCAAGCCCATTAAATATTGATAAAAAGGCTATCGAACAGGCATTGCAGACGGTCAAGCTCGCTGGTCGTTTTGATTATCGTGAGACGCATAACCGTTATTGGTTGTTTGATGTGGCGCATAACGAGCAAGGCGTTGAGTTTTTATTGGCGCAATTATTACCGCTTTGGCAGCAGCATTTAGCCACGCAAAATAGCGCTGATGCTCTCAATCAAAGCAGTAGCAGCCAAGAGAATCAAGCCAACCGTAAACCTGCCAGCATTAAAATGCTGTTTTCTATGTTGGGCGATAAGGATATCAATAAAGTCGTGCAACGTTTGACCGAAGCGGGCTTGCCTATTAGCGATTGGTTTATCGCTGAGATTGATTATCCACGGGCGGCGAGCACTGAGCAGCTGCAAAGTATCTTAGCAAGCTATGTCGATAATGCGCAAATACATGAGTTTAAACGTTTATCAGAAGCCACCGATGCCGTTATAAAGGGTAGTCAAGCGCAAGATTTAATCGTGGTATGTGGCTCGTTCCATACGATTGGCGAAACGCTAGCGGCACTTGCGGTTGATAATTTAAGTTAAAATCGTATTTATATAATGTTAATCTTAGCAGTAGCATGATGGCAGACAGTATGAAAAATATGCTTTATAATCAAATTGATTTAGCATCCTGCTATACAATGCTATGAGAGAGATGCTCGGCATAACCTTTATAAATGGATGGACGTAACCGGCGGCAATGGCAACTATTTAACTATCAAGGCTGTTTATCAAAGCGATTTAAACTATTTAAGTATAGTCTTAAGACGACAGCTTTGAAACGATAGTTGCGCCGCTCAATCAACCTTATTACCAACTAAGAGACGTAAACGGATGAACTTTTCGAGACAAGCCTTATTGGGCATTGGGATGATTATTGGCGGTAGCGTGATGCTGTACGCCATGGTGCAACAAATTGGCGATAGCAATAAAACAAAACCTGCTTCAGCGATGATAGAAAAACAAAGCCCGGCGCAAGAATCTCCACAACCCTTGACGACTGATATCGAGACTGAAAAGCGCATCTTGGCACAAAAACAAAAAGAGCGCGCCGCCCGCGTAGCAGAGCAAGAAAGACGTGCACAGCAATTTTTAAGTGAGCAAGAGGCGGCTGAAGCGCAAGCATTGGCCAAAGCGCGCGCCGAAAGTCAGCAATATTTGGCAAGCACCGCACCTGCTAAAGATAAAGAAGCCGAGGAGAGTAAAGACGCTGAACAAGACACGGCGACCGCGACCAAATCTAGTACAGATAGCGATAATACTGCCACGGCAACTGAGAGTGATAATAGTGCCCGTGAGCAGCAAAAAGTGGCTCAAGCGCAACAAGAAGCCAAGCTGAAAGAACAAGCAGCAGCTAAAAAGCTAGCAGAGAGTAAAAAGGAAGCGGAAGCAAAAAAGCAGGCAGAGGCTAAAAAACAGGCTGAAGCTGAGAAAAAACAAAAAGCTGCAGAAATCGCTAAAAATGAGGTGCCAAAATCGCCTACGGATTATCAGGTCAAAAAGGGTGATGGGCTGATTAAACTGGCACGGCAACACAATATGCCCGTAGAAGTCTTGGCACAAGCGAATAACCTTTCACCGTCGACCTCGCTACAACTGGGTCAGAATATCACCATCCCATCGCGTCAGCAGGTTGATCGCTTAGCACGTGAAGCAGCAGCGGCTGAAAAAGCGCGTGAAGAAAAGCGTCAAAAAGAAGAAGCGTTAGCGAAAAAATCGGCCGATGCCAAGCGTGAAGCGCAGCAGAAACTGAACGAAGCGCGTAAAGAGGTGAAAGAAACCGATGCTAAAGGCAGTTTTGGTGTACAAGTGGCACTGGCGAATGACCAAGCCAAAGCGGATGAGTTGGCAAAAAAATTCCAATCAGCAGGCTATCAAGTCAAAACCAGTCCTACCAGTCGTGGTGTGCGCGTCATCGTCGGTCCTGAACGCGGTAAAGTGGCCGCTTTGGCGCTAAAAGATAAGATTAATAGCGACCCGAAAGTTAATACGACAAGTGCTTGGGTTTTATACTGGCGCTAAAATAAATTTAAATTGCTGCAATCTGATAGCCATTAGCGCTAAATAAACCGCACAATTTTAACTACGCCCGTTTTCACTTTTATCATTCTCACTAAATTTTTTAACACGACATCTATTGTCGTGTTTTTCGTTTTATCGTTTGCCGATTGGGGCCAGCTTGGTTACGATGTGCGCCGCTATTTTCTGTTTCTTCCTGTTCTTTTCTGTACTGTATAACCTGTCAGCCTATAAAGGCTGCCCTGCCGCGGTTAGCTATGTTTCGTCATTTTATTTAATGACATCCTCTACGTAGCTGACGGCTTTAATTATGTATAAGGTAAAACCATGTCATTTGGCGTTATATTTTTAATATTGGCAGTTGGATTTGTCGGGCTGATCACCCTGCCAAAACTGTTTTCTGATAAGCAGGCCACTGAGCCTGAGCCACCACCTGTGCGCGGTGATGAGCTGGCTATTTGGCCATTTGCGCCCATGCCTATTATGACTGATACGGAAGTTATCTTCTTTAAAAAGTTAAAAAATGCCTTGCCCGAATATCATATCTTTGTCCAAGTTCAGCTGTCTCGTATCATTGAAGCAAACAGTGACGAAACCTCGGAGCGTAGCTTTTGGTTCAATCGCATTTGTCGCCAAAGCGTCGACTATGTCATCGTGGATATCGATGCGCAGACTACCTTGCTGGCCATCGAGCTTGATGATTGGACGCATAATAGTAAAGCGCGGCAAAAGGCGGATGATAAAAAGGATAAAGCGCTTGCCAGTGCCGGTATTGCTATCGTGCGCTTTCATGCCGAACGCATGCCGAGTGCCGATATGCTCAGATATGAACTGATGCAGGTGATTGAGAGTTATTGAGGTTATAATAAAAACTTAACCTTTATCTTTTGCTTAGCCAAGCTTTTTAGGATAAATCACAATCGGCCTGTCACCTTCAAAATATAATCCTGTTCTTAAAACACCGTTTTCAGAATAGATAAGTGGTAACAGCCGATTGTCATAAAAGTCGCGCTTGCTAAACCATTCAATATAATGAGCGGCGCGTAATGCAGTTACATCAATCGTTGCAAGCGTGGCATTATCAGCTTTATCGCACCATTCGTGCATCGGAAAGCTAGGTGTTAGCCAATGAGGGTAGACGAAATTAGCGATGTTCATTGGCAAAAAGAAGCGTCCTTTAATGACGCCATAACGCTTATCAATCTTCACTTGGCCATGACTTTTAGTCTCGACCCACACCGTACGAAACTGTTTGGTTTGCATGTGGGTCATTTTGCGCTGTAAATTGTCGTTAGAATTGATACCGACCCAATTTATCGGCGCAAACGGTGCTGAACCCATAAAAAACTTAATCGCCAGCTCCCAATGCTCAACCAGATTGTCTTCATGATTATACAAAATCAAATCCAGCTCGCCTGTTGTCTGCTTGCCATTGTATAACTGCACGTTATTGGCAAGCGTCTCGTACCGATGTAATTTGCGTGCAAAGCCATCTTCTAGCCAAAACGATAACAATCCTTCAAAGTGAAAACCCAAGCGATTGGGGCTAGGACGTTTTAATAAATAGCGGGTTAATGCCTGATAGTCATTGGTGGTATCCAACTCTTTTAAACGCGGCTTATAAGCTTCAAACTGCTGTTGCCAAAAGTCTGCGCTATGTATTGCAACTTTGTGGGTAGTTTGATGCGGTGCGAAATCCAACCATGTCGTCAAGACGTTAGGGCAGGCGAGTACATACGCCAAATCACGCACAAAAGGTCGCCGATAAGCTTCCCAAGGTGCATAGCTATCAAGGCGCGGCGTAAGCTCAGACATAGGACAAACCAGAGTAAATATAAAGTATTTACCCTAGCGACTTGCTTACTAAAAGTCTATAGCGAATCGTAATATGTTAAGATTGTAGTCATCTGGCAGAATATATGATTGCCAACCTTTCAGTAATACAGAGGACTAAATTATGAAGTACCTTTTGCAAATCGACTTTCCTTATAGCGGTCCTTTTGGTAGTGCGTTTTTTTATGCCATGAAAGAGCTGGCTGAAGATATCGCAACCGAAAACGGTTTGGTCTATAAGCTATGGACGGAAAACGAAGCAACGCAAGAAGCGGGCGGTATCTATGTGTTTGATAATTTGGACGATGCCAATCGTTATTTAGAAAAGCATACCCAAAGACTGACTTCATTTGGTTTTAAAGATATCAAATCCAAAGTCTTTGTTATTAATGAAGCGCTAAGTGCGATTACTAAAGCGTCTTTGTAATACTTTATGAAGAATAATGAGCATAAAAAAAGCCAACCATTGATATCAATGGTTGGCTTTTTTGTTTAACTACTATATTTGGTCGGAACGGCAGGAAGTAAAGCGTAAGCTGTAAGCTTTGATGTTAAAGGGTTATTGATTTATTAAAATAAAATATACCGCAAAATATACCGCATTATGCAAAAGTCACTTAGTTTTTAGCCCTCATTTGGCTGTTAAAAGTAAAGATCATAGATTGTAACCTCATTATTATAATGAATATGCCAGCAACTTAGGAATACTTTTTTCTACTTGCAACTTTCTTGCATGGGGTTAAATTGCTGATGACTGCACGCGCGTGATTAATAGCATCTTAAGCCATGAAAAATAGGTGCACATATCGTGCATATGTATTGCGTTTTCTTTGCGCCTTGCTCGCAAAATTAGATAAGCCCAAACTTGTGGTCATCTCAAGCCACTCTCTTAAATATATTACTGCAATTTGCTGATACTAAAATCAACTTGCGCTTTGTTTGCATGGGGTTGTTTTGCTGGCGTGCTCTATCAGTACATATATATAATTTTTGAATAGGTTCAAGCACGCTGTTTATGAGACTAGATATAGCAGCGGCACTGGCAGGGTAAGCGTAAAATATAAAACTATGATTAAGGTTAATAGCTACCGCACAGACTCTCGCATGGCACTCCATCACCATCTCTATCTAAATCATAGTTACCGCACTCAAAAGCTTCCTCAGCCTCACTACAGCTTGTCATCTCATAGCAGTACAGAGGCAACTCCCTACAGTTATCAGCATATTCTTTATCATATGTTGATTCATTGTGAGTACCGCCTTTAGCAAAGAGTTTCTGAGTATCGACATACCCATTATCATTTGCCTTGCCAGTTACACCTATTTGACTGTAAATAATAAACCCAGCTATAGAAACTGCAATCAAGAAGGCCATTGTTTTTCTATAGGGGAGTAGTGCTTTCAATAAATAAAATGCAGCCCATAACGCAATACCTATGATAAGCACTGCGATGAATGTCTGAATAATAAAAAATATACTCACAACCCGATCACAGGTGCCAAGATTCCAATAAACCATAAACCAACGGCTATTTTCAAAACTTGCTGTCTTGTTAGTTTCGACTGCTTAGCAATCGCTATAAACACAAAAGGCAGGCATAAGATGCCAGCCGCGGTAGTCGCTATGAAGCTTACTAATCCTATTACGTGCTCCACAAAGTAAGAGTAATACGCCCCAATAAGTATCACGGCGCCTAGCAATAAACTAAAAGCATAAAGCCCATATTTAATGATTTGTTTTTTCACAACCCTTCCTTGTTAGAACACTTGCATATCAAAGATGCTTAGAATGTGATTGATAGCCCATGCCAGCGGCAGATAGACCACACAGTAAAGAATGCTGCCCAAGATAGCTAAAACGCCAAGTACGACAATAAGTCGTGAATAAAACCATACCACTCCATACACCAGAAGTTGTAGATACTCAATCGCCTTGCTAGATAGACTGGCTTTGCGCCCTGTTCTCAAGATACTTCCTCACCTTACTAGGGATTACCTTCTTATTGCCATCAGTGCTAACGCTCTACCTAAACAACCAAGTATTAGCGCGTGCGCACTCTCTTTGCCTAAACTAACTTCCAAGGCAGTCCGCTAAGCTTATCAAACACACGATATAACAACCATTCTATGAAGTCACGCAAGTTATCAACAAAAGATAAGCGCATCTTGCCATCAATACTAAGTAATCATTTAAGCCCATATGATTCCTACCACTCAATGTGGTCGTTTAGGTTCTCCAAGTAGTTAACATTCTCTGCTGTTTTCGGGTCAGTCTTTACCGCCGGCAAGCCGCGTGCATATAGTGCTTGTAGTTTTCCAGTTTGCGGAGTATTTCTAGAAGGAGATGGAGAGCTAGGTTGTTGACCGGGTAGATTTAAAGTTAACCCGCCTGCGGACACTGCCTTGCCACCATCATTTCTAGCTAAAGGATTAACGCCATAGACGATAGATTTTACTTCTCTTAACGAGGATGCGCCTAGCATTGAACCTAATATCTTGTGTCCTAGCGCGTTCTGATCCTCCTTGCTCATTTTCTTACGACTACGTTCTGGCACCGCATTAAGCACTAAGTCGAACGCCTCTTGATATAGGTTTAGAAACTCTTGCTTATTTCTCGCCGTTCCCATACCTTTTAGTTTCGTGCCAGCTCGTGCAAACGTCGCAGTCGTTGCGGCATCCGATTTGATACCTAAGTTTTTTACATCTTTTAGGGCAGTATTGACGCCTTTAGTAATATTGCTATTGTAGTCTGTCACAGTTAAGGGCTTAACCATATTACCAGCCTTGCTTTTAGATGGCTTTGCTGCCAATGGCTGTGTAAGTGTTGTTTGCACACCGCCCGCTGTGCTTGATCGATGTTTTACTAGGTAGTCTGTTAATGATGTGCCTAACTGGTCTTTAGGGTTATAGCGGCCATTGGACTGCACAAACTTATTCATACCGCCTTTACCGCCAAGATGGGCGACGGCAACCAAGCCGCCTAATGTCACTGGAACGCCATTAATTACTTTGCCTACTGCACCGGTTGCTTGTGCTGCGCTAATCAAATCGTTTACGTGCCACTCATTAACGGCTCGCTGCTGTGCTGCTGGCAAGTTTTTAAACTGGCCTGCTGATATAGGTCTTGAGCCTGTTGCTATTGCGTAGTCTTTTAGGCGGTCATCACCCATCTGTATTAAGCCGCCGTAACCTTTTCCATTGGCATTGGTTCTAAATGCTGCACTATTGCCGCTGCTTTCTGTGCCAGTGAGTGAGCTTATAATCCCATTGACTTGACTGGCTCTATCTTTGCCAAGCGTTACACCTGGTGTCTGCCCTTGGTCGACTCCTGCTTTGTATAAATACTCTTCCATGCGATTGTAGGTCTGTTGGTCGATACGTCCTGCCGCAAGCTCGCCCTGAATGTACGCTAATGATTGAGCATGCCCTGCTTGGTTGTTTTGCTTATCTATTGCGTAGCCATGCAGAGTTTCATCACGCTGTGTTTGATTTCCAAACTTAATGCCCTCTAAGCTGACGGTATAACCATAGTCGCGCTGTGCTTTGTCAGCGTCTTTGGCATCATCGATTTTTGCCTCACCTAGCCTTAATGACAATCTGTCGCTATTTTCATCTAGAGCTTTGCGCCGCTCTGCTTCATAAGCAGTTTTCTCTGCGGCTAATGATTGACCATTCTGTAGTTGTTTATAGCCATTATATAATTGGTCGTAAGTCACCGAATCGGTGCGGATAACCTTGCCTGTTTCTTTATCGATGATGTTTTGGAAGTAATACTCATTGCCGTTTTCGTCGGTACGTGCGGCGATATTGCCTTTCACGTCACGGTCAACGCTGATTTTGTAGGGTAAGTCGCTGTGACTGTTTGCGCCTTCAACGATGGCATTGATAGCGCCGTTCTTATCGCCTAAGTTTTTAAAATACTCAACCTGATTGAATGTTTTTCCATAGTTTCTGGCGTTGACTGAATCGGTGCGAGCGTCTTTTGTTTCATCAAGTTTAATTTGATTGCCTTGCAAGGTTACATCATGGTTTTGCTGCTCTCGTAAATCCGCCTGCTGTTGGCGGTTGCGGTTGTACTGCTTGTCTGCTACACGCTCAGCCTCGTCTTTTTTGTCCTGATCATAACCCATGATATTTTTGGCGAACTGATTAGTGAACTGTGCAATGCCGGTTAAGCTACTCATAACAATCTCCTAGTTACATCCAAACGCCGGTGCCGACGGTGGTCTTTGCTGGCTTATTTCTATATTGATCCCATGCTTTGAAAACGGTGCCACCAAGATCGGCCCAGCTTTTAGCAGCGTTATCGGCATTGGTTTGCGACTGTGTGGCGCGGTTGGCATAGGTTTTTGATAGGGCGGTTGACGCGCTATCAATGTTTGATTGCACGCCATTTAGCTTATTGATGCCGGTTTGATTGGCGTCTTGGTAACGTGCAAAGGTTAAATCTTTAGCTCGGTCCATTTCTTGCTGGAGCGACTGATTGATTGTTTCTGCCAGCGCAAGGCCGCGAGATAAAGACAATTGACGGCCTAATGCGTCAGCACGCCCACTGTTAGGATTGACACCCATGCGCTGCATCTGTCTTAGGCGTGCGGCTTCTGAATTGGCAAACTGCGTGTTCACATCGCCTATAGCGCGTGTGGTCACGCCATCGATATCAGGCTTAACCCCTTGCGTGACTAGGGATAGATAACCTTTTTCAATCGGACCGTATATTTTATCGTAGTCCTCTTGTCTTTTTCTTGCATCATCATACTGCTGCTGCTGCTGCATATCTAGCGACTGCTGGTTAGCTTTATCTGCTTTTTTCTGCTGCTTATCTTTTTCTTTACCGCCCAGAAATCCAGCGGCGCCGCCAATTACAGCGCCAGCCGGTCCGCCTGTTAAAAATCCCGTTGCTGCACCTAGAACCCCACTTAGAAAACCCATGATACCCTCGCTTACTTTTACTATTAATTTATTGTTGATGAATTTTAGACACGAGAAAAACCCAATCATCTGTTAATGACTAGGTATCTGTTTGTTGTGAGGTGGCAAAGGCTGCCTAATTACTGCAAGTGGAACAAGGTATTACTATGTTTTAATTATAGCAAAATAACGTGTAAGTGTTCTGATGAATAGCAGAAATCCAGTTTCGCTACACTCTCAGCTCAACTCTAAAACAGCCTCGTAAATATGTCGCTCCGCATTACTCAGATGCTCCTGAACCTTGCGTACATGACTGCGCTTAGTTGTGCCCTCGCCATGCTCGTACTCACTCACCACCGATTTACTTAGTTTTGTGTAAGACATGCCGTATAGATAATAGTGCCTTATAATCTTAGCCCACATCATAAGTTCTTTATCACCTGATTGCCTCATGCCTCCTAATTCACGGTCTATCAGCGTGTAATAAGCTTCGTCGTTCATGTCCCACAGCACTGGACGACTTCTTTCGCGACTTTGCTGCACATTGTCACTTAAGACCTTTGCCATAGGTGACTGATAGCCCAAATGACCGCCAACCTTCTCACGATTGCAAAAATCACCCCAGCCAGTCAACCAGCTTTGCACCTCTAATAAATCAATCGCTTTAATTTTTCCAGTATTATTGCTCATCTCTCACCTTCAAAATAACGCACAATATTTTTTTTGATAATATAACTCTGTGACTTGCCAGCCTATAGCGCGTCTGTAGTAAGATTATTGGCACCAAAAACCAATGCATCAGCTCTCACTTACTCGCAAAAATAGATAAACCCAAAATTGGTTTTATCTCAAGCCAGCCTCTTAAATATATTACTGTGATTTGCTGATACTAAAATCGACTTGCAACTTTCTTTCATGGGGTTGAATTGCTAACCACTATGCATACTCATTTATATGCAATTTTAGCCTTGCGAAAATACCCGTGGCTCGCCGGTCTCAGGGTCTAAATTGAAAATTCTCTGCGGATTATGTTTGCTGCTATTAGGGCTGTCGGATTGCCGCTTGTTTCCAGTATCTCTACTGTCTCTCGCGCCATTACTTCCGGTGTCATCCATGCTTCTTGTGATAGCTTCATTGGGCTTTCCTCTTTTATTCTGTCTAACTCCTCTATCTGCTCGCTCGTTAAGTCCAGTAGCGTTTTCGGTTCTTTGTCCATTTTCCCAATCTCCAAATTATCTTTTAAATAAAGGCATACGCTAGACGTACACCTTTCGGTATTGGCTTAGGTTCACCCATTGGGTGAGGGTGTCCTATCAAGCTCGGATTGTTCAGTGTTATCTCTCGGCTCTAGTCTGCCCAACTCAATAGACTGGCTTAAGCGTTTGGCTTTGTCATTGATAACTTGCTGTCTATCGGCTGGCATGGCTGCTAGGTAGTCGTCTAGGTTGGTAAGTTGTGTCATTGGTTATCCTCTAACCACTAAACGATCAAGCCTCTATAAAAGGTTCGGCTTTAGGGGTTAAGGTGACTTGTAAGCCCATGCCGTCAATGATCTTTAGCATGGTATCAAAACGTGGCTTTTCGGACTGCAAGGTTTTATAAAGACTTTCGCGTCTTATGCCTGTCTTTGCTGCCAACTCATTCATACCTTTTGCGCGTGCAACATCGTTTAATGCTTGGATAAAGTCACTAGGTGCGCCATCGCTCAATGCTTCATTCAAGTAAGCATTAATTAGTGTTTCATCTGTTAGGTACTCTGCTACGTCAAAACGGCTAGTTTTAATATTAGTCATTGGGGTGTTCCTTTTCTTGATCCTTAACTTGCTGCCATAAGGTGCAAGCCTTAGAAATATCGTTTGTTTGGCTGTCTTTACTGCCACCTATCAACAATAGATAGAGTGTATCGCCTTGCTGGGCATAATAAACACGGTAACCATTGCCTTTGAATATTCGCATCTCATAGATACCGTTTGTATTGGCTAGTGGTTTATGGTCACCAAAGTTACCGCCTTGCGCTCGCTTGATACGTGCCAATATGCCAACTTTGCCTAACGGGTCTTTGAGCTTATGCAGCCAACGTTCAAACTGTTCTGTTTGGTCAATATTAATCATCATAGGAAATTATTAGTAAACTTATAATTGATTGTAAACTTTCGGATAATAGATAACAAGTTATGATTGTACTTGCTGTGTTGCTTATCGTTGATTTATAAAAAAAGGCAGACGCTAACGCCTACCTTTCAATATTATTAGGGTTCGTTATGATAACGATACCTACTTGCTAGCTAAGAATTACTGCCAAAATCAGGGATTGCGTCAAGATCGTTCATCATCGGACTGTGGTTGGTAAAGCGCGAGTACCTACCTTCAAAACCTAGTCGAACCGTTCCGACTTGGCCTTGTCGGTTCTTAGCGATAATTACTTCTGCTACGCCTCTATCTTTTGATTTATCGTTATAAACCTCGTCACGATATAAGAATGTAGTGGTCAACTAATTTAGGACACCTGATAAGAGGTTTTTGTTAAAGTAGCGTTTCTCTTTTTCTAGCGGTGTTAAATAGTCATTAAAACGGTGTGGTCTCACTGACTGATAATAGCCCCAAATATAATCAATAATAGCAGTCCGAGCTTCAGCAATATTCTCATAACCGCCCTTTGGCATCCATTCTGTTTTAAAGCTCCTGAAGAACCTTTCAGTTGGCGCGTTGTCCCAACAGTTACCTTTTCGGCTCATGCTCTGCTTCATGCCATTACAACTTGCCACGGATTCAGCAAACTTCTTGCTAGTGTAATGGGTGCCTTGATCAGAGTGAAACAACACCCCACTTGGCTTTAAGCGCGACTGATACGCCATCTGCAGCGCTTTGGTTGTCAGCATACTGTCAGGCGAATCTGATACAGCAAAGCCAACAATACGACGAGCATATAAATCTAAAACGATAGCTAGGTAGCACCAGCCGCCTTTAATGCGAACATAAGTGACATCACCTGTCCAGACATGATTGGGCGATGTGGGGCTAAAGTTACGGTTCAGTATATTGTCATGAGCTTTGTGTTCTTCATCAGCATGCTTATATTTATGCGTTTTCAATTGACAGCTTTTAAGCCCCATGCTGCTCATAAGTTTACCTACCATATAACGGGTCAGCTTGATGCCGTGTTCATTCATTAGTATAGCGGCAATGCTGCGAGCGCCTGCTGAGCGCTTTGAGTCGTTAAATATTTGGCGGACTAATGCTTTAGTTTTGACGGCTTCAAGGCTGATGGGCTTGGGCTTTAGTCCATAGTAGTAACTGCTCCTCAATACCCCAAACAACTTGCATAAAAGGCTTTTACTGGCCTGTTTGTCTTGCTCTGCAAGCTTGCTTATCAGCGATAGCCGTTCAGGCTGTCCAAGGCCAGCAGAGCAGAAGCCTTTTTTAATATGTCGCGCTCCATAGTCAGCCGCTTAACCTGCTTACGCAGCTCTTGAAGCTCGCGCTGTTCATCCGTTAAAGCGTTGCCGGCTTTAGGTGCTTGGCCACTCATTTCTTGACGGTACTGACTCAGCCATTTCTGCAGGGTAGATTTGCCAATACCCAGTGAGCTTGCCACATCAGGTATGGTGCGGTTGTGATCAGTGACTAAGCTAATCGCTTCTAATTTAAATTCTCGGGTATATTGGTTGCGTTTGTTGGTCATACTATTTTCCTTCTTTGGGTTAGTATAGCCTCTTAGCAGTTGTCCAATTTAATTATGCCACTACAGAACATAATTACATCGGCCTCTTGCTCGATTGCTCCTGACTCCCTCAAGTCACTCATAATAGGCCGCTTGTTAGGTCGGCTCTCTAAGCTGCGGTTCAACTGTGACAATAGTATAACGGGGCAATTAAACTCTTTACCGAACGCTTTCAAGTGCCTTGTCACCTCACCAAGTGCATTCACTCGATCCTTACCATCAATACCGCCCATAATCTGCAAGTAATCAATCATGATAACTCCAATCTCGCCATGCTGATTGCGGACTTTATTCAAAGTCGTTCGCATCTGATGATAAGTAATCAATGATCCCGACTCGATGAACATAGGATATTCTTTGCTATAGTCTCTGACCGTGTTGTTTAGGTTTGCCCAATCATCGGTACTGACATTCATGCCACTTCTGACCGCGCCTAAATCAACTCCTGCCATTGACGACATGAAGCGCTGCATAACAGACGAGTCCGTCATCTCTAGACTAAAGAACACGCCAGCCTTGCGCTTGTAATTACCCTTGCTGTCTGTGTAAAAGCTATCTTTAACCATACTCTGTACTATATTCTGACCGAACGTAGTCTTACCCATCGAGGGACGCGCTCCCACTACTACCAAGTCACCGTTTTGTATGGGTGATCGGTTATCAAGATCAATAAAGCCAGTAGGCGAGAACGGCATCACTTCGCCCTTGCTTGCTGCTTGCAAGTTAGTAAAGAAGTCACCCATCAACGAGCCAACAGATCGTGCGCCGCTACCACTTTTGTTGGTATCAATGACAGTTGTTAGCTGCTCAATGATACCGTTCACCTTATCATCAAGACGCGTATCAGCTTGCTTTAATTCGTCCTGCGCTTGTAGAAGCACCCGATTGACAGCTCGATACTTTGACAGCTCTAGTATGCGATCAGCATAGGCCACAAGGTTGAATAACGTAGCTGGGCTTGTGCTCAATATCTCGGCAAGATAACTATCAGAAACATCATCACTATAATTATTAGCGGCTAACCAATCGTGAACCATAACCGTATCGTATGGCAGACCGTCTTTATCCAATGCTTTGACTGCTTGGAATATTAGCTCATGCTTGGCTGACGCAAAGTCGTTCGCATCAATCTTGCTGACAACAAGCTCCAAAGACTTCTCTATGCTCATGAGTGAAGCTAATAGCGCCTTTTCTATATCCATATTATAAAAGCTCATACTTCTAACCCCGCTTTTTCCATGCTCGCTTTGTTTGCTGCTATCTGCTCCTCACGACTTAAGCTCTTGGTCTGTGGCTGTGAGTCGAACGAGTCACTACGGTTACTGTGAGGACGAGCACTACTGCTTTGCTCTGCGTTAGTGTTATCTAACTCTGTGATCTCATCAAGCCAGCCCTCATTATTTAAATAAGTCATAGGGTGCTTGCGATAGCTCTTGTTGGGCGTTGACCTAACATATCTTGGAACATGAGCCATGATTAGCTTTTGTGTCTCAATACTAAGCGATAGCCACTTAGCCTTGGGTTTTGCTAAACCTCCTTTCTTATAGTCATAAGCATTCCAAAAATCATCAAACGGTAAGCTAGTTAATGGTTCTTGGTTAGTGGTTAATGGTTTATGGTTAGCATTGCCTTCGCATTCCGTTCGCAATGCGTTCGCATCATTAACACTTGAACTCTTGATTTTATTAGCCTTAGCGTCTTTTTTCTTCCATCTAACGTTAGCAGATTTACGCGCTTTATCTGATTTCGTCTGATATTTAGCGATCTCTTTCTCTGCTCTGTCATTCACATAACCGTCATCAGTCAGCTCAAAGAAATAACGCAATACGTTCGCAATGCGTTCGCATTCCGTTCGCATATTAATCAACATAGCTATTTCGTTAATATCGTCAGGTAGTGGACACTCATTTAGGTATTGATAGTCCAACATTCTGCGATAAGCCAAGTCCTCCATAGGCTCAAGGAAGCTCGTTTTACTCATATAGTCTTTTGGGTGAAATGTGTAGTAGTGCATCACTCATCCCCTATAACATCGCTGGCGCGTGATATACTATTATCAGAATCAGCTAACTTAGTTAGTTGGATTTTACCTGCCAGCCCTTGCCGTGTGGCTGCATCAAAATTATTCATTACCACTGTCAAGCCTGTGCTAAATGCACGGGCTTTTTCATGGGTGGCTGTTTGTGGTGTGGTGGTCATCTTTTCCCCCTTGCTTGCGACTGGTTCGGCTTGCGCTCGGCTCTATACTTCTTGTAATAGCTCTTACGCTTGGCATACTTACGGCTTTGTTTTGGCTGTGGGTAAAGCTTCATAATTGAACCCTCCACATGCTGCAAATAATGGCAAGTTTTGTGGTACCTGCCAGCCTGTAAAATACGCTTTTCAAGGGGTGAAAATAACCAGTTAAAAACTCATTTATTTTCGGCTGTAACGGGACATAGGGAATAATTTTTGACGGCTCACAATGAGCATTTAAGGGTCGATTTGAACGGGTTAAATCACTCATGATCTACCCCCGATTTGCCGTAACTCGTCATTGCTAGGGGTTCTTTGATTTCCTTTACCTTGCTAAGTAGCAACTCTGTCCATGCGCTTGTTGAGTCATGGGTGATACGCGCCATAGATACAGCAGTGCTTGCCTCGATTTTCCCAGTGTAAATAAGCCATAGCAGTTGACCAATATCATCTAGAGCAGTAGCAGCACCTTCCATGTCACAAGCAATATCCGATAAATCAAAAGCAGATATTAAAACCACTTCGTCATCATCGGCGGCAGTAGTGTCAATCACTGTGCGCTGGCTTGATTGGTTGCCCCTGCCACTGTATAGCGTTGCAACTGCTTGGCGGTTGGCTGGCGTGTCTTGGAATAATGACGGCTGATAATCGCCTGTTTCTTTGTCGCATGACGGCACAAAGTAACCTTTATCATCGTAGTAGATGTTGCTGCCATCGTGAGTAAGTGCCAATAGGTCACGCTTGCCGTATGGGTCGGCTGTCAGTACAAACGAGGTAAAGCTTAATGATGGGCATAGAACACTGTCACCAGCTTTGAATGTGGCTAGTGTAGGGGTGTTTTTAGTGTTTGAGGTCGTACGGATTGAATTAGGCATGATAGCCTCCTGAATGTTTTGTGTGTGTGTTTTCAATCATAAAAAAAGGGTAAAACGGGACATTAACAACCGCATTCAGGCGGCGGAACTTATTTCCCACAAGGGGTATTGTATTAGGTTCACTTATCCCGTCATAACGTACGGCACTGTGTCCAGTGTCATAGGTATAACGATTACTACTTGTCACACTGTTATTCGCGTCCGTGGTAACTTGCTGGGTGTTAATCAGGTCAGTTTTAGACACAAAAATAGCCAAAGGTTGACGACTTGGCTTTGCCGCTGAATGTTTTGTTGTGAGGCTATGATAACCGCTGTTATCATCGGTTGCAATCTGTTTTGCGCTGGCTTGGTTGCAAGCCACCAATAACAGTAGTAAGCCAATGCCAGCCACCCATGCCATGAATATAATAAAGCTAGGCAGTAAGTCGCGCTTGCCAGCCTGTGCGTGATTGTGTGCTCCGTCACGGGCGTTTAGACTGATTTTGTTATCGTTGCTCATTTCTTACGTCCTCCACGTTAAAGGCTATTTCTGCTATGCGTGTGGATAGCTCTTTGAGTGCTTCCACTTGTCTGTTACCTGTCGGTAGCAAGCCAGCTAACCTTAATAGCTTATTTTCTGTTTCCACTACCTTGGTTAAGCTGTTAATAGCGGTCACATTGGCGTGTAAGGTAATGATTAGCTGGTCGATAAAGTCATCAGGTATCATCAACATGCCCTCATTTCTTAGCCCGTCCATGACTTGATTTATAAAATCGTTATCACTCATGATTTGCTACCTTCTGTTTCGCTGTGGTCAACATGCAATCCAATTCCTCGGCAATGCCCTCCATCGACTTTGACGCAGCTCTTAGCGCAGTTATGACGGTATTAATAACGCCACTTGATACCGCACAATCTACTTGCACGGCTTGCAATGCCATTGCTAGATGACTGGTATCAATATCGAGTAGCACTATCTGCTCATTGATACTTTCTAACTGGTCGGCTGATACTGATATTTGATTACTCATTGATTGATACCTCATCTTGTGTGATTAGATTACCCATGATGTCCGCGCTCATTTTGCTGGCGTGTTCGCTGTGTGCCAGGAGCGCGGAACGTACCGCCACAATCACGCCCTTGCTTGCTGGGTCGCTGGTTTCTATCAGGTTCAAGGCATAAGCAAGGCTTTCACAATCGTTCGATACGTCTTGTATGTAGTCATCTACATGGCATAGCGTATAAGTATCGACTGCCACTAGGCGCGGTTCTAAGACTTCATTATTATTTTTCACTGTCAATGCCTCCTACAAGTTCAAGGCTGGGCTGCATCTGCTTAAGGGTGCTATCAATATCTTGCTGTAGCTGTGGCTTGATTTGCTTACCACCAATGCAAAGAAAGCGCCCTGCTATAGTGAGCCCAGCATCAACCATGCTTAAGTCATGGCATAAGCCATTAAGTCGTTGGCTAAGTTGCTGTTTCTGATTTGCTATTGAGTCAAAGGCCCGTATAACCATTAGTTGAAAGCGCGGGCTAATCCACATCGCATAGCTATAAACAAGCTCACGGCATACAAAAGTGCCTTGCTGTTGTGACTCGCCACCTTGAATGACTTTGTAAGCTATTGAATTTGTTCCGTTACTCATATCTGAGGAACGCTCTATTTCATCAATTAAACCCTTTGTGGCTTCTAACCGCATAAAGTTACTGGCTTGGTGCTTCTTATTACTGCCACTGGCTCTATGTAGATCATTGAGTGAGTAGAGCCCGTCTTTCATACCTATGGCGCTGTTTGAGATAGTAAGCATGATTAAATACCCTCAGCATCAGTGATTGACTTCATATCAAGTAAGGTTGCTTCATCGAGCCAATAAACCGAAAACCGCTTATCATTGTGCGTGACTATCTCACTTTGAATGGTTAGCCCCGCGGTTCTTAGGTCATGTATGCGCTGTGCTAGGCACGTGATTTGATAAAGGCGGTAAGCGTCCCATGTCGTGATAGTTGCGCCTGTCATTAAATGCGCTTTGACGATCTCTATTTGGGTCTTAGGTGCTTGCTCATTGGTGACGGGTGCGGTGGCTGTAGTAGTCATGGCTTACACCTCCTCGCAAGTGATTGAGGTGTGACTTTCCAGCCACTCGATAACATCAGCATTGCGCCATGCCGTCATAGTAGGGGATAGTTTTACTGGTGCTGGGAAGCGTCCATCGCGTGACCATGCCCATAAGGTACTGCTGCCAAACGGTAAGAATGGTATTAGCTGGCTGGCACGGCTCATGCCTTGTGGTGGTAGATATTTGACGTTTAGGCTTTCGGCTATTTGCTCAATGCTGTTTGATGTGTCATCAGTGAAAGCGATAACGGGATTATCTGTGGTGGTGTGCTGTGTCATGTCAACGACTCCGTACTAAGTGCCACTACGGTAGGTAATGGCTTATCTCGTATGGGTCTATGTTAGGCGGGGGTATCGGCTATCAGGCAAGTGCTATTGCTATGATGTAAGGGCAGTAGTATTGATATGAGGGCATTAAAAAACCCTTGATAGACAAGGGTTCATTGACCTTATAGCAATAGATTAAAAATCTAGCTATCTTTTATATTTTCCACCACTTCGCGCATCGCTATGACGGCAAACTTTATCAATATTTAATGCTAAAGCGTCTGATATACCATCAAAGTTATCTGTTATCCATTTTGTAATAGTGCTTTGTTTAGGTGCTGGCTGGTCAGGGTGGTAGTTAATCCAAAACTCTGTGATAACTGCATTCATTATGTTAATGGCTGGTGTGGTGTAGATGGATTTATCATTATCAGGGTTGGTTGGATCAATATCGCCCGATCTAGTGTTAACTTGTTCTAGATTTTCAAGTTCGGTTACCCTAAGTTTTTCGGCTGATAGTCGTTCTGTTAGCTGTCTAATATATGCTGCTGGGTCGACTGGTATAGTGTCGTTGAAATCTTTATAAACATAGTGATTGCGTGCCAGCCATATTTTGACCTGCTGAGCCTCTATTTCTTGTTCCTGATTGAAAGGTATTAATTCACCTGAATTGATACCCGAGTCTATCCACATCATGTATAAAACGAATTGACGATCACTACTCCTAGAGTTTGGGGGGTAGTTAAGTATCAAACAAACTATTTGATTAGGTGTGAATGATTCATAAGTAACTAACTCTTTTTGATACTCGCCTAAATCTGTATGCGTCTTAACGTGTATTAACTTTTCACTCGGTTGGCTTGTTTCTTCCCAATCCTTAGTCATGTTATTTTGAGTTGAAGTTTGTATTGCTTGTTGAGTGAGAGTCGTATCATTAACAGCGTCATTACCAAAGGTATCATCGGTTAGTGTTTGATTTATGTCCTGCTCGAGCTCTATAGCCGGCTTATCTATACTACTTCTATTAAACATACTGTCTAACTGCTCAACTGGGTAAAGAAATTCACTAACAGTATGGCCATAACCCTCAACGAAACTTCCGCAGCTTAAATGTAAGAAGCACTTATCTATACCTTCCGTCCGCTTTTGATGATCTGTAGCTACTGGTGCTGGGTTACCAAAGATTTTATAAGGGCGAACATGTTGTCCATTAAGGGTTAAACAGTTTGGCACACAAGTGAAGTAGTCTTGATATAAATCAACCAGGTCATAAGCATTGGCAGAAAAATACCCCTGTAATCTGCACGTATCTTTTTTTACCTCCTCCCATTTGTTTTCTCCAACAAATTTTGCATAGGTTGCTGTTATTTCGCCTCGATAGAAAAATACTGGGGTTAATTTACTATCAGTAATAGCTTCTAATAGTAAATCTGTAGTCCTTCTCGCGTTCCACTTATAACCCTTCTGATCTAAAAAAGTAATCAGTTCATCAAAATCTAGATAGTCCTGTTCCATTGTCACACCCTCACACCCTTAAATCAAAGTAGGTGCAAGGCAGTGATAGCTTAAGGGTGTGAATAGCTATCGTTCGGGGGATCAGCCCTAGCCTTGCATAGTCGTTATTACATGGGGTTATCCATGCTTCTGTGCTTGTTGTTTGAAGTTACCGTGTATGACGTTATCAATCTTGCCAGCGTAGGCATCATCAATGAAGTTTGCCCACTGGTGCATCATCTTGGTTCTATAGGGTAGATGCTGCGCCCCGTTATATGCTTTGCTTACCTTGTTCTCTTTCTCGTGTGCCAGTTGCAGCTCTATTGCTTCGTGCATAAATTCTTGTTCGTGTAGGGTAGTGCTGGCAAGTCCACGGAAGCCATGACCAGTCATACGCCCTTTGTAGCCCATGCGCCATAGGGCAGTGATAAAGGCGTTTTCACTATATGGCTTACGGGTTGTGGTATTAAAGAACACATACTTATCCGAAAATCCTAGCTCTTTAATCTGCTCTAAGATTGCCATCACTTGAGGCGCAAGCGGTACTAGGTGCGGTCTATCCATTTTCATTTTATCGGCTGGTATGCGCCATACTTTGGCTTGATAGTCTATCTCGCTCCACTCCATAAAGCGTAGTTCTTGAGTTCTCACGAACGTATAGCACATAAACCAAAAGCCTAGCTTCACCAGTAAGTCACCACCATAGGCATCAATATCTTGAAGTAGTTTAGGTAACTGCTGGCTAGTCACACGGCTATGGTGCTTCACCTTATGCGGTTTTAATGCTTCGGTTAGGTCGTTGGCTGGGTTGTGAGTTACTAAGCCCTCACGTATGGCTTGCTTGAATATCTGCCCTGTTTGACGCATTGCACGCCTTGCCATATCGGTTGCGCCCCTGGCTTCGATAGCTTTACCAATGGCCAAAACATCAGGCGCAGTTATGTCCTCTATATTCATGTGACCAATAACGGGCTTAATATCGCGCTGGTACTGTGAGTAGTCGCGGCTATAGGTCTTAGGGGCAATATGGGCTTTGCGGTCGTCATGCCAGCGCTGGGCTATGGCATCAAACGCCTTTGTACCGTCAGTGTCGGCTTGCAAGCGTTTCTTATCGTGCTTAGGGTTGATGCCTTGCGCTATCAAGTCTTTTATCTGTTGGTTACGTTGGCGAGCATCGGCAAGGCTCATTGCTGGATATTTACCAATGGTTAGGCTTTGGCGTTTATCAGCATACTTGTAGTCACTTACCCATACTTTGCTTCCAGTGCTACGAACCCATAGGCGTAGGTTATTACCGTCACTATATTTGTCAGGTCGGCTAGGTGTGCAAGTATCGGACGGCTTAAGTCGTTTGATTTGACTATCAGTTAGGGACATGACGGTATATTTCCATGACGGTATAAGATATACCGTAAAATATACCGCACTTTAACATGGATTACCATGCTTTATGATGGCTTGTTATGTAGGGCGTATTGTTTGAAGCGCCCATAGAAAAAGGGCAGACGGTCAATGACGGTCTGCCCTAAATCTATGTTTGGTCGGAACGGCAGGATTTGAACCTGCGACCACTACACCCCCAGTGTAGTGCGCTACCAGACTGCGCTACGCCCCGAATGACTGACTATTTTACGCAAAATTATGCATATTGCAAGGGCTATTTATTTTAGTCAAAATCTACAATGGCATTTTACTTATCACAGTCAGTTGCATACATAGTTATTCAACCTTAACCTAGTAATTCTTTTAGGATTTGGTTGACTTGTTGTGGGTTGGCACTGCCGCGGCTGGCTTTCATCACTTGCCCAACCAAACCGTTAAAGGCTTTTTCTTTACCGCCGCGATACTCGTCGACCATCGCTTGGTTTTTGGCAATAACGTCTTCAACGATGGCTTTAATTGCGCCCGTATCGGTTTCTTGCTTAAGCCCTTTTTCTTCGATGATTTTATCAGCAGCGTCATCAGCATCGCCGCCTTCGCGCTCATAAAGCGCACTAAAGACTTTTTTAGCTAATTTGCCCGATAAAGTGTCATCTTTGATACGTGCCAGCATGCCAGCCAATTGTTTGGCGCTGATGGGCGAGTCGGCGATGTCTTTATCATCTTTATTAAGAGCACCGAGTAGATCGCCCATGACCCAGTTAGCTGCCATTTTGGCGTCTTGTTGCCCGACCTCAGCGACGACATTTTCAAAATAATCGGCGAGCGTACGGCTACCGGTCAAGATGCGAGCGTCGTATTCTGATAGTCCAAGCGCTTCTTCAAAGCGTGCACGGCGAGCAACAGGCAATTCGGGCATCGCAGCCTTGATGGCATCGACCGTATGCTGCTCGATACGCACTGGCAATAAGTCAGGGTCAGGAAAATAGCGATAGTCGTTGGCGTCTTCTTTGGTACGCATGGTGCGGGTTTCATCACGCTCAGGATCGTATAGCATCGTCGCTTGGATAACTTTACCGCCGTCCTCGATGATGTCGATTTGACGCTCGATTTCACGATTGATGGCGCGTTCGATAAAGCGGAATGAGTTGAGGTTTTTCAACTCCGTACGTGTCCCCAAATCTGCGCCCGGTTTACGCACAGAGACGTTACAGTCGCAGCGGAATGAGCCTTCTGCCATAATCGCATCTGAGATACCAAGCCATGTGACCAGCTGGTGAATGGCTTTGATATAAGCAATCGCTTCGGCAGCTGAGCGCATGTCAGGCTCAGAGACGATTTCGATAAGTGGCGTACCTGCGCGGTTAAGGTCAACGCCTGTCATACCATCGACGGCATCGTGTACGGATTTACCCGCATCTTCTTCTAGGTGCGCGCGGGTGATACCCATACGTTTAGGGTATTCGTTTTTCTCGCCTTCATTGACCACCACGTCAATATAACCTTTGCCAACGATAGGGTTGGCCATTTGGGTGATTTGATAGCCTTTTGGCAAGTCAGGATAGAAGTAGTTTTTGCGGTCAAAGGTGTTAAATAGACCTAATTCAGCATTGACACCGATACCAAACTTTAAGGCACGATCGACCACGCCCGTATTCAATACAGGTAAAACACCAGGCAAGCCTAAATCAACGATACTGGCTTGGGTATTTGGTTCGTGACCAAAGTCAGTCGGCGCGCTGGAGAATATTTTACTTTCAGTATTGAGCTGGCAATGAATCTCAATCCCGATGACCACTTCATAGCCATCGACGAACAGCTCTTTGCGGACAATTTCTTGCTGAGCGGCATTATCAGTAGTAGTTGCTGTGTTCATTATACCGTCTCCTTCGCGATGGTAGAGTGTTGTAAATGGTGGTCGGTATACTGCTGGAATAGATGGACGGTAGAGAGCAGTTTGCTTTCTTGCCAATATTGACCAATCAATTGCAAACCAATAGGCAAACCGTTTGTGGTTAACCCAACCGGCTGACTAAGCGCAGGTAAACCCGCTAAGTTAACACCAATGGTATATACGTCCCCCAAATACATGGTTGCAGGATCAAGGTCTTCAGCAAGTTTATAAGCTGCGGTCGGCGCGGTTGGACTGGCGATGACATCACAATTGTTAAAAGCGTCTTCAAAGTCTTGTACGATGAGTCGGCGTACTTTTTGAGCCTTAGTGTAATAGGCGTCAAAGTAACCCGCGGATAGCGCATAAGTACCGGTCAAAATACGACGTTGTACTTCAGGGCCAAAGCCTTCTGAGCGTGAGCGCGTATATAAATCGAGCAGGTCGGTTGGGTTGTCACAGCGATAGCCAAAACGCACACCATCAAAACGTGATAGGTTCGATGATGCTTCAGCAGGGGCGAGCATATAATAAGTCGCAAGGGTAATTTCAGGGTCAGTGATGTTGACCTCTACAATCGTCGCACCAAGCGCTTCGTATTGTTTTAGCGCTGCACGTACCGCTTGCTCAACCTCAGCATCTAAGCCTTTGGTAAAGTACTCTTTTGCCACGCCAATACGTAAGCCTTCTAATGGCTTGGCGTTGTCGCCAGCAGTTGTGACGGCATCATTTAAGTCTTGCACGTAATCTGGCATATCATGCTTGATAGAAGTGGCATCGCGTGGGTCGTGACCAATCATCGGTTGTAGCAGATACGCACAGTCCATAGCACTGCGGCCCATGCTACCCGCTTGGTCAAGGCTTGACGCATAAGCAATCATACCAAAGCGCGAGATACGACCATAAGTTGGTTTGATACCGGTTAAACCACAAAATGAAGCAGGCTGACGGATAGAACCACCAGTATCGCTGGCAGTAGCAACCGGAACAAACCCTGCGGCAACGGCAGCGGCACTACCACCTGATGAGCCACCTGGGACGCGCTCAAGATTCCAAGGATTGTGTACCGCGCCATAATGCGAGCTCTCATTATCCGAGCCCATCGCAAACTCATCCATATTGAGCTTACCAAGGCTAATCATGCCGGCTTTATTGATATTGGTGACGACAGTGGCATCATAAGGTGACACAAAGTTATGCAGCATTTTTGAGCCACAAGTCGTTAAGACACCTTGGGTACAAAAGATATCTTTATGCGCCATCGGCACACCAAGCAGGGGACGCTTGTCACCTTGGGCACGCATCTCATCAGCGGCTTGTGCTTGCGCGCGCGCGGTTTCGGAGGTGTGGGTGATAAAGCTGTTGATCTTACTGTCGAGCGCGTCGATACGCTTGATATAGTGCTCAGTTAATTCTGCACTGCTAAATTGCTTGTCTTGCAAGCCCGTAATCAGCTGCTGGGTACTTAAAAGGTGAAGTTCAGACATAAGGTGTCGTCCGTCAAAATGTGAATAACATTAAATAAAGTGAAATACGGTAAAAATTATTGGGGCAATTATTCAATCACTTGTGGCACAAGGTATAAACCTGCTTCTACGGCAGGCGCGACCGATTGATTGCGCTCGCGATTGATATCGTGTTTGGCGACATCGGCGCGCAAATCTTGGCAAACTTCATGAATGTTTGATAAAGGTTTGATACCAGTGGTGTCGACACTACCAAGCGTTTGCATCAATTTTAATACGTCGCTGATATCGTCGGCGTAGCTGCTGGCGGTGTCTTCATCAACACCGAGGCGTGCAAGGCGGGCAACTTCTAAGATTTCTTTGCGGCTGACATTGCTTTCAGCGGCGAGGGTTTGCTGTGACATAGTTTCTCCAGTGAAGGATAGTTTTTATTAGAGTAGGGATAAAAATAGGTAATGACTAATAACTGAATAAAGTAATAATGTTTAAAATACACGCAAATAAACAATCTACCTGAGTATTTTATAAAGAGTGCCTTTATTATAAAGCATCTCACCGAAGATTACAGAGCAGGGCATCGATTGCTGCTGTATCTTTACTAACTTTGTTCAAATAAAGAGCATTACAAAATTGACCCAATAGTTATGGATTGATTGTCAATTGCTCAGCATTGCGTTCAGAAATACGTTACAGTATGCAGCCACTGCTCAGCGAAACGTTAAGTAAATGCCTTTAAATGCTTTAGCAAGACCCGCCGCAGCAATAATACTTGGTGATCGCGCCTTGTTAGTGTTTGAATTAAATGATGTTTCATTAAATGCCATGCTCTGCTCTGTCATTTCAAACTTTGTAACATCTTTTCGCGTTTAACGGCAAAATCCTAGCGTACTGATGCAAATTTCTGTGTTTTTTTTGAGCTAAATCGGTATAATTTAGCTCAGTTTTTTCATTTCATCATTATTGCTTCGGTTTGACTTGCTGCGATGATAAACTCGCGCCATCGGTCACGTCTTACGACGACCTGCTCAACACTGACGAGTAACCCTCAGTCAATTTCGTTCGCCTCATTCGCCTCATTTGTAATACGCTGGATATATTAGCCATGAACCCGTTTGGATTTTTATCAAATAATATCGCAATCGACCTCGGTACTGCGAACACCCTTATCTTTATTCCTGGTAAAGGGGTGGTGCTCGACGAGCCTACAGTGGTCGCGCTACGTAGTAATCGTACCCAAAACCCTACCGTCGCCGCCGTTGGTATTGATGCCAAACAGATGCTAGGTCGTACGCCTGCCAACATCACGGCTATTCGCCCATTAAAAGATGGCGTGATTGCAGACTTTGAAGTGACACAAAAAATGCTCAAGCATTTTATCACTAAAGTAAAAGCCAAGCGTTTTATGGCGCAGCCCAACGTGGTGGTTTGTGTGCCTTGCAAATCGACGTTGGTTGAGCGTAAAGCGATTCGTGAAGCGGTATCGTCGGCTGGCGCGAGCAAAGTCTTGTTGTTAGAAGAGCCAATGGCTGCCGCTATCGGTGCGGGCATGCCCGTGCATGAAGCCAGTGGTTCAATGGTCGTTGATATCGGCGGCGGCACGACTGAGATTGCTGTTATCGCACTGTCAGGCTGCGTCTACGCCGAGTCGATTCGTATCGGCGGCGATATGTTTGATGAAGCGATTATTACTCATGTGCGCCGTACGCATGGCTGCGTGATTGGTGAAACCACCGCTGAGCGTATCAAGCAAGAGGTGGGTTCGGCATTAAATGAAGACAGCCAGTTAGAAGTTGAAGTTCGCGGTCGCAGCATGGCAGAAGGCGTACCAAAGACCTTTACGGTCAATTCTGAAGAAGTACAAAAAGCCCTCAGCGACCCATTAAGCGGTATCGTCAGCGCGGTAAAAGCAGCACTTGAACAGACGCCACCTGAGTTGTCATCAGACATCGCTGAGCGTGGTATTGTCTTAACTGGCGGCGGCGCGTTGCTGCGTGATTTAGACAAGCTTATCTCTAAAGAAACCGGTCTGCCTGTAACGGTCGCTGAAGAGCCATTGACTTGTGTCAGCCGTGGCGGCGGTATTGCGCTTGATTTTATCAACAACAAAAGCCTAAATATGATTTTTGTTTAAGTTGTGAATATTAAAGCGCTATAAAAATTGTTTGATTCTATTTGTTTTTTCCTATTAAAGGTAGCCAATAAGGTTGCCTTTAATGACATTTAGCCATACCAAAATGCAATAGAAGTACGATAAGTCACGCGTGGTTATTAACGTGTCGACATTATTTTGAACTGACGCTATATGCTGATATTTGTTGCTCTTATGGCGCATCACAACTGTTGCTCACCTTAAAACCTCTAGATTAGACCAATTATGATTCCAAGTATTTTTGCTCGTCAGCCGCTCGCGCTTCGTAAGACTGCTATCGTATTGATAGTGGCGCTGGTATTGATGTGGTTTGATAGCAAAAATCCAGAATGGTTTAAGCCGATACGCTCGACCACCCATGCCGCCATGCAGCCTATTTATGAGCTGTCGTTATTGCCAAGTTATGCAAAACACTGGTCGAGCGGCAGCTTGCAGTCGAAAGAAGCGCTACGCCGTGAAAACATGCAGCTAAAAACGCAACTTATCCATGCCCAAGCTAAGCTGCAGCAGCAGGATTATGTCTTGGCACAGAACGCGCGTTTGCAAGGTATCTTATCGACTACGCGCCCTGAGCAATTTGATTTAAACCTAGCGCAAGTGATTGGAACGGATACCAATCTGCTCAGGCAAATCGTGGTGCTCAATAAAGGCGAACAAGATGGCGTGCAAGTCGGTCAAACGGTCATCGATGAAGTGGGTATTTTAGGTCAGATTATTAATGTTTATCCTAATACCAGTCGCTTATTGCTGATTACCGATGAGCAGCAATCGGTTGCTGTGACCGTCAAACGCACCGGACAGCGCGCTATCGTCACGGGCGAGGGCATACCGACCTCATTACGCCTTAACTACGTCTTTAAAACCTCAGATGTGCGCGTCGGCGATGAGCTGGTGTCATCAGGCTTGGGCGGACGTATTCCGGCGGGCTATCGCGTTGGTCGTATCGCCCATGTCGAAGACACGCAAGAAGATAACTTTAGAAGTATTGAAGTCACGCCAGCGGCAAACTTTATCGACAATGCCTATGTATTGGTGCTGCAAGATAAACTGGTTAATAGAAGAAATGCCGGTATTAAAGAAAACTAAGGGCTTGTCAGCTTACTCATAAGTCCACATTGCGCGTCATTATTGATAGCATAGACATTTGCACAGACATTTACATAGACGTCTGGATAGACAGATAAGATAAATAGTATTCAAAATTATTTGGTCAACTAGCGCTGCTACTCTTTTCAATATTAACTGAACGATTAAATAGCTGCTAAACTCTCGCTAAAGGTAAGTATTCATGGCATACGCGGATTTTGATGATGCAACTGGCGTACTCCCGGCCTTGATTATACTGAGTTTTATTATTGCCTCATCGCTGAGCGTCTATCCTTTAAGCCCAAGTATGGCCGCCCTGCGCCCAATGGTCATGGTCATGGTGCTGATTTTTTGGTTACTGTTTCAGCCGCGCTATGTCGGGATTTTCAGCGCCTTTGCTATTGGCATTATCGCTGATTTATTAATGGATACCCACTTAGGTCAGCAAGCCTTCGCTGCCGTTATGGTAGCGATGGTCCTCAAAATCACCAGTATCTATATCAGACAGCTTAATACCATTAGCGCTTGGCTTATTGCAAGCCTAGGATTGGTTGTTTTCCAAGTCAGCTTATGGATATTGCAACTCTTTATCCAAAATACCTTTGTTGCCCAATCTGCTCTATCGTTATTTATGAGTATCATCAGCTGGCCATTGGTGTTATTGACATTACGGAGATTTGCCCGCTAGTTTTTTACATTTATTTGTTTCATAAAGCTGAAAAACCATAAATTTATAAAATAAGAGTATCACGATGAACCTCATTTTAGCGTCTGGCTCGCCGCGGCGTCATGAGCTGCTAACCAGAGCACAACTCGACTTTACGGTCATGAGCGTCGATATTGATGAGACGCCGCATGTGAATGAATCTCCTAAAGATTACATTGAACGTATGGTTGCTAGCAAAGCAGAGGCGGCGCTAGAGCAATTGAATAAAAAGCTAAATAAAAAGTTAAACGACAGGCAAACTGATTTATCTGCATCTCTAATTATTTTAACCGCTGATACCATTGGCGTCTTAGCCGATGGCAAAACGGTATTGGTCAAGCCTGACAGCCGTGAAGACGCTTATCGCATGTGGCAACAGATGTCTGATGTCACCCACCAAGTATGGACAGCAGTGCAAGCAACTCAAGTATTGTTATCTGTTAAGCCTTCAAGCTCTCCAAACTCCGGCAGAGCATTTCAAATCGTGAATCAACAACAAATCACTGAGCGTACCGATGTCACCTTTATTCCTTTAACCGAAGAGATGATGGAAAACTATTGGGACAGCGGCGAGCCTGCTGATAAAGCTGGTGGCTACGGTATTCAGGGTTTGGGCGCCGCCTGGGTAAGCCGCATTAATGGCAGCTATACCAATGTGGTTGGTTTACCGCTGGCACAAACTGTGGCGTTGATTAAAAATATCACAGCTGTCAGCACCAACAAGAAAGCCTAAGCATTGGGCAAATAAGCTGAGTAAACAGGTAGGTGAGAGTAGCGCGTATTTGATGTAGGATAATTAAATGGTTGGTCTTACATGAGATGGCAAATGGCTATCACTCAATTATCTGCACATAATGACACGCTAGGATAATGGGCAAACCCAAGGTGCATTTGGTACACTGTGAGGCTACCAAACGATGAACGCTTCACAAGAAAGCTGAGTGCTAAGAGAAAATATTATGTCCGAAGAGCTGCTGATTAATATTAGTCCCATGGAATCGCGCGTCGCCGTGTTAGATAACGGGGTGTTGGGCGAGATTTATATCGAGCGTCATCATAAACTGGGCTTGGTCGGCAATATTTATTTGGGCACGGTAGTACGCGTGCTTCCGGGTATGCAGGCAGCTTTTGTCGACATCGGCCAGTCACGCACAGCGTTTTTACATGTCAATGACATGCAGCGCGAACCGCGTCCTGTTAGCGAGAGCAAAAATAAGACCTCAGAAAACACCAATAACCAACGTCCTGTTATCGAAGCTACCGCTGATGATTTGGCGGTCACGCCGCCTGTGGTCAGTGCGCACAGCACCGAGGTTGTAGCCGTTACAAAATCTCTTATCCAGCATCGACTGCACGAAGGCCAACGTATCTTAGTACAAGTGACCAAAGACCAGCTTGGTAGCAAGGGCGCGCGTTTAACCACCAATATATCGCTACCATCACGTTACTTGGTCTATCTGCCATCGAGTGACCATATCGGTATCTCGCAGCGTATTGATGGCGAAGAAGAACGTACTCGTCTCAAAACTGAACTGGCGAGCCTGATGCAAACGGTCAATCTACAAGGTGGGCTGATTGCGCGCACCGCTGCTGAGCGCGTGCCAGTCGATAAACTCGAAGAAGATATCTACTATCTATTGCAGCTCTGGCGCACCATTTGTGCCCGTCGCCAAGAAACAAAACCAAATCAAAGCTCTGAGCTTATTTATCAAGAATTATCACTGCCGCTACGCTCCATTCGTGACTTGGTGCATGCCGATACCGAAAAAGTGGTGATTGATAACGCGCAAATCTATGAGCAAGTCCGTTATTTTGCTAAAGAGTTTGTGCCTTTCGTCTACGACCGTATTGTGCATTATACCGCCGAGCCTTCCTTGTTTGATGTCCACCGTGTCGAGGATGATTTGCGTGATGCCCTAAAACGTCGTGTCGATTTAAAGTCTGGCGGTTATCTGATTATCGATCAAACCGAAGCCATGACCACCATCGATGTCAATACTGGCTCTTTTGTCGGTGGGCGCTCGTTAGAAGATACCGTTTATAAAACCAATTTAGAGGCCACCCACGCTATTGCGCGGCAATTACGCCTAAGAAACCTTGGCGGCATTATTATCTTAGATTTTATTGATATGCTTGAGCAGCAGCATAAAGACGATATTTTAGAGAGCCTGCAAGCGCAGCTAGCGCAAGACTACGCCAAAACCAAAATTACCCAAGTCAGTGAGCTTGGGCTGGTTGAAATGACGCGTAAACGTACCCGTGAGTCGCTTGGACAGCAGCTATGTGAACCTTGCTCAACCTGTCAGGGTCGCGGCTTTGTTAAAACGGCCGAAACCGTTTGCTTTGAGATATTTCGCGAGATTATGCGCTGTGCGCGAACTTATAACTCGCCCAAGAAATTCACTGTGGTTGCCCATGCTGCCGTCATTGACTTACTATTGACCACCGAATCAGACACCGTCGCAGATTTAGAGTATCTATTAGGTAGAGTGATTACCTTTGAGGTCGAAAATCTCTATACCCAAGAGCAATATGACATCGTTTTAGATTAATGATAGAGTAAATTTATACCATTATAAAGTATCTTAATTGAGGTTTTGATAAGGAGATTATTGATAAAAGCGCTTGTTTATAAAGGGGGATATCTCAAAACACCGCCGATATTACTCTTGCAATGAGCGAAATACTATGTATAATACACACCACTGAATTATATATGCGCAGCCAATTAAACAGCTGGCGCTATGACAGCTAGAGCATCGTTTCTAGCACTATTTCATTATGCCTTTGCTGACATCCTATAATGGAAGGGTCGGCGGGGCTTTAAACTATTTTGCTTTTGGCACGCTATAAGTTCCGGTAACGAACTCATTCTGGTTAAGAACAGAAGGCCGCTTAAAGTGAATATTTAACCAAACGGCTTTTGCTCATATCTTTGCAAAGCAAGAATGACAAAAGCACATATTAGGAGCTTGCTGGCATGGCTAACCAGAGAATCCGTATCCGTCTTAAGTCTTTTGATCATCGTCTGATTGATCAATCTGCACAAGAGATCGTTGATACTGCAAAGCGCACCGGTGCGCAAGTTTGTGGTCCTGTACCGTTGCCGACTCGCATTGAGCGCTTCAACGTTCTAACCTCACCACACGTTAATAAAGACGCTCGTGACCAGTACGAAATCCGTACTCACAAGCGTATGGTTGATATCGTTCAGCCTACCGACAAAACTGTGGATGCGCTAATGAAGTTAGACTTAGCGGCGGGTGTTGACGTTCAAATTGCTTTGGGTTAATGCAAAACACACCCAACCCATTAATATAAGATATAAAGAGGTCTAAAATGGCGATCGGTTTAGTCGGTAAAAAATGCGGCATGACCCGTATCTTCACTGAAGCAGGCGAATCTATTCCTGTTACAGTGGTTGAGGTCCATGCTAACCGCATTACTCAAGTAAAAAATACTGATGTAGATGGCTATCAAGCCATTCAAGTTACCACAGGTACTCGTCGTGACAGCCGCGTAACTGCTGCACAGAAAGGTCACTTCGCTAAAGCTGGCGTTGCAGCTGGCCGTGGTGTATGGGAGTTTCGTGCCAATGACAGCGATCTTGAAGGTCGTGAAATTGGTGGTGAGATCCTAGCTGACTTGTTCGAACAAGGTCAGATTGTAGATGTCACAGGACAGAGTAAAGGTAAAGGCTTTCAAGGCGGCGTAAAGCGTCACAACTTTAGCATGCAAGATGCCACTCATGGTAACTCAGTGTCTCACCGTGTCCTTGGTTCAACTGGTCAAAACCAGTCACCAGGTAAAGTCTTCAAAGGCAAAAAAATGCCAGGTCAAATGGGTAACAAACGCGTTACCGTTCAGGGCCTAGAAGTGATATCGGTTGATGTTGAAAAAGGGTTACTTGTCATCAAGGGTGCTATCCCAGGTGCCACCGGTGGCGATGTCATCGTACGTCCGTCAGTCAAAGCCTAAGCAAGGGGATTAACGTGGATTTAAAAACAGTTACAGGGGCGGCAGTTGAGCTTTCTGATACGGCTTTCGGTCGTGAATTCAACGAAGCATTAGTGCATCAGGTCGTCACCGCATATCTTGCTGGTGCTCGTCAAGGTACACGCGCTCAGAAAACCCGTGCCGAAGTTTCTGGTGGTGGCATCAAGCCATGGCGCCAAAAAGGTACTGGTCGCGCTCGTGCAGGTTCTATTCGTAGCCCAATCTGGCGTTCAGGTGGTCGTGCATTCGCAGCCAAACCACAAGATTGGTCACAGAAAGTTAACCGCAAAATGTATCGCGGTGCGATGCAGTGCATCCTAGCCGAATTGATTCGCCAAGAGCGTTTGATTTTGGTTGAAGAGCTAAGCGTTTCTGGTCCTAAGACCAAAGAGCTGATTGCAAAGTTAAATGATTTGGGCGCACCTCGTGCACTCATCGTCACCAAAGAAGTTGACGAAAATCTATACTTAGCTGCGCGCAACATCCCACACGTCAATGTACTTGGTACAAACGAAGTGGATCCAGTGAGCTTGATTGCTTTTGATAAAGTAATCATGTCAGTTGAAGCTGCGAAACAATTTGAGGAAGCACTAGCATGAATAACGCAAGACTTTATCAGGTCTTAAGAGGGCCTGTATTCTCAGAAAAATCTCAAATGCTTGGCGACTCACTTGGTGTACAGGTATTTAAAGTTGACTCTAATGCTACTAAGCTTGAAGTCAAAAAAGCGGTTGAGATGATGTTCGAAGGCGTTGAAGTTTTAAAAGTAAACACTTTGAATGTTAAAGGTAAGACAAAGCGTTTTGGTAAAAATATCGGCCGTCGTAATGACTATAAAAAAGCCTACGTTACCTTAAAAGCTGGTCAAGATGTACAAATGGCTGATGCTGGTGAAGAAGTCGCAAACACGACTGCTTCTACTAGTGAAACAGCGAACAACGAATAAGGATTACACTCATGCCTATCGTAAAAGCAAAGCCAACATCACCAGGCCGTCGTTTTGTTGAAAAAGTGGTGCATCCACACCTTTACAAAGGTCGTCCTTTTGCAGCGCTTCTCGAATCAAAAAGTAAGTCAGGTGGTCGTAACAATAATGGTCGCATCACGACTCGTCACGTTGGTGGTGGTCATAAGCAGCATTATCGTATTATCGATTTTAAACGTACTAAAGACAATATCCCAGCTGTGGTTGAGCGTATCGAATACGATCCTAACCGTACTGCACACATTGCTTTACTTAAGTACGCTGACGGCGAACGTCGCTATATCATTGCTGCTAAAAAACAAGCAGTTGGCGATACCGTCATGTCAGGAGAGAACTCTCCAATCCGTCCAGGTAACTGCTTACCACTGAAAAACATCCCATTGGGTACTGTGATACACAATATCGAACTTAAAATCGGTAAAGGTGCACAGCTAGCTCGTTCTGCGGGTGCCAGCGTTCAGCTACTAGGTCGTGACGGTATTTATGCTATTCTACGTCTACGCTCAGGTGAAACTCGCCGCGTACACGTGAATTGCCGTGCTGTTATTGGTGAAGTTTCTAACACTGAAAATAACTTGAAATCACTTGGTAAAGCCGGTGCTTCACGTTGGCGCGGTGTTCGTCCTTCTGTTCGTGGTGTCGCTATGAACCCGGTTGATCACCCACACGGTGGTGGTGAAGGTCGTAACAAAGGTCGCCATCCAACCAGCCCTTGGGGTCAGAAGTCTAAAGGACTTAAAACGCGTCATAATAAGCGTACTGACAGTATGATCATCCGCCGCCGCGCCAAGAAGAAATAAAGGAAGAATTTCATGCCTCGTTCATTGAAAAAAGGTCCATTCATAGACGCGCACTTATTTGCTAAAGTTGAGAATGCATTAGACACCAACTCACGCAAACCAATTAAAACTTGGTCGCGCCGCTCGATGATTTTGCCACAAATGGTTGGCCTAACCTTATCTGTTCACAACGGCCGTACTCACGTACCGGTTATCGTAAGCGAGCAGATGGTTGGTCATAAACTAGGTGAATTTGCCCCGACTCGTACATATCGTGGTCATGGCATTGACAAGAAAGCTAAGAGATAAGGTGCTTACCATGGAAGTAACTGCAAAATTACGCGGTGCCGCCATATCGGCACAAAAAGTTAGACTCGTTGCTGATGAAGTTCGTGGCAAATCTATCGAGCGTGCTTTGGATATCCTAACGTATAGTAATAAAAAAGGCGCTGTTTTCGTTAAGAAATGTCTTGACTCAGCCATCGCCAATGCCGAACACAACAACGGTTTAGATATCGATACTCTTAAAGTATCAACCATCTACGTTGATGAAGGCATTACGCTAAAACGTATCCTACCACGTGCTAAAGGTCGCGCTGATCGTATCAGTAAGCGTACTTGTCACATCACTATAAAGGTAGGAGAATAAGTTATGGGTCAAAAAGTACATCCAATCGGAATTCGTCTTGGTGTTGTCAAAAAGCATAACGCAAACTGGTATGCTAACCCTAAACAATACTCAGAATACCTCATCAACGACATTCAAGTTCGTGAGTATCTACGCAAAAAACTAGACAACGCTATGATCAGCAACATTATGATTGAGCGTCCTACTGGTGCTGCTAAGATTACCATCGCCACTGCGCGTCCTGGTATTGTTATCGGTAAAAAAGGCGAAGATATCGAAAGACTTCAAAAAGAATTGACCAAAATTATGGGCGTACCTGCTCAGGTCAACATTGAAGAAATCACATCACCTGATCTTGATGCACGTTTGGTAGCAGACGGTATCGGCAGCCAGCTTGAGCGCCGTGTTATGTTCCGTCGTGCGATGAAACGCGCCGTACAGAACAGCATGCGTTCTGGTGCTAAAGGTATTAAAGTTGAGCTGTCTGGCCGTCTTGGCGGTGCTGAGATTGCTCGTACTGAATGGTACCGTGAAGGTCGTGTGCCATTGCATACACTCCGCGCTGATATTGACTACGCGTCAATTCGTGCAGAAACCACATACGGCACTATCGGTGTAAAAGTTTGGATTTTCCGTGGCGAAATCCTTGACGGTATGAACAGCGTATATAATCCCGTCAAAGAAGAGCAGACTCGTGCGCCAAAACGCCGTGGTCGTGGAAACGGAAACCGTCGAAACACAGACAGAGGTTAAACTATGTTACAGCCAAAACGTACCAAGTTTCGTAAAATGCACAAAGGTCGTAACACAGGTCTTGCTCACCGTGGAAGCACCGTTGCATTCGGACAAATTGGTCTAAAATCGTTGACTCGTGGTCGTATGACTGCCCGTCAAATTGAAGCAGCACGTCGTACCATCACTCGTAAAATCAAGCGTGGCGGTAAGATTTGGATTCGTGTATTCCCAGACAAACCTATTACCAACAAACCACTAGAAGTACGTATGGGTAAAGGTAAAGGTCCAGTCGAGTATTGGGTATGCGAAATCAAACCTGGTAAAGTGCTATATGAACTCGAAGGGGTTTCAGAAGAACTTGCTCGCGAAGCGTTAACGCTTGCTGCAGCAAAACTGCCCTTTAAAACTACCATTGTTAAGCGGACGATAATGTAATGAAGATCAGTGAATTACGTGATAAATCATTAGAAGAACTGACTCAGTTACTTGATGAAAAGCAACTTGATGCTTTCCGTATTCGTATGGCTAAAGCAACGGGTCAGTTGGGTAACACCCATGAAGTCAGAAGCAATCGTCGCACGATTGCTCAGATTCAGACTTTGATTAACGAGAAACAACGAGGCGACTCATGAGCGATAACAATCAAACAGCTAATGCTAGCGTATTGACAGGACGAGTTGTCAGCGACAAGATGGACAAATCCATCACAGTTTTGATTGAGCGTCTGGTTCGTCATCCTTTGTATGGCAAACAGCTTCGTCGTTCTACAAAAATCAAAGCTCATGATGAAGATAACGTTTGTCAACAAGGCGACCTTGTCCGCATCAAAGAAACGCGTCCAATCTCAAAAACCAAGTCTTGGACTTTGGTTGAAGTGGTTGAAAAAGTAGAAAAAATCTAAGTAAATTGCATTAAAAGCCAGAAGCTGTTAAAATAGCCGCCTTTTTAAGGATGCTGATTGCGCCGAGCGTATATCACTCACATTAAGAGTAGCAGCGGTTATTAATATTAAAATGCCGACTACTCATTCTGTGCTAGCGGCAGCAACTGGTTTTTATTGCTCATACGTGTGGAGTAACGCTATGATTCAGGTTGAATCGATGCTGGAAGTTGCAGACAATAGCGGTGCAAGACGAGTTCAGTGCATTAAAGTACTGGGTGGCTCTCATCGTCGTTATGCATCAGTTGGCGACATTATTAAAGTAACGGTTAAAGAAGCCATTCCGCGTGGTCGTGTTAAAAAAGGCGACGTGATGAATGCTGTAGTTGTACGTACCAAAAAAGGCGTTCGTCGTCCTGATGGTTCAGTTCTGCGTTTTGATGACAATGCTGCGGTATTGTTGAACCAAAACAAAGCACCGATAGCAACTCGTATTTTTGGACCGGTAACTCGTGAACTACGTGGTGATCAGTTTATGAAAATTGTATCACTAGCACCAGAAGTATTGTGAGGTAATCCATGTCAAAATTACGTAAAGGCGATACAGTTATCGTGATTGCTGGGAAAGACAAAGGCAAGCAAGGTACTGTGCAAGCTGTAAAAAACGATCGTATTAAAGTTGAAGGCATCAACATTGTCACCAAACATCAGAAGCCAAATCAGGCAACTGGTACTGAAGGTGGCATCGTTAAGCAAGAAGCTTTTTTGCATATCTCAAATGTCGCAATTTTAAATGCGCAAACCCAAAAAGCTGATCGTATTACTTATCAGTTCGGTGAAGACGGCAAGAAACAACGCGTCTATCGTTCGAACGGTGAAGTAGTGGCGACTGCGTAAGACACTAAGGGTGTAATGGTAATGGCAAGATTAAAATCTTTATATAACGAAGAATTAAAGCAACAAATCAAAGAAGAGCTTGGTTTGGCGAACGTGATGCAAGTGCCTAAAATCACTAAAATCACGCTTAATATGGGTGTAGGTGGCGCGTCTCAAGACAAAAAATTGCTTGAAGGTGCTGTAGCTGACATGACCGCTATCGCTGGTCAAAAACCTGTCGTCACCAAAGCGCGCAAATCAGTTGCTGGCTTTAAAATTCGTGAAGAATGGCCAATTGGCTGTAAAGTAACGCTGCGCGGTGAGCAAATGTACGAATTTTTAGATCGTCTCATTGCCATTGCAATTCCTCGTATTCGTGATTTCCGCGGTTTTTCACCTAAAGCCTTTGACGGACGTGGTAACTACTCATTGGGTATCAAAGAACAAATCGTATTCCCAGAAGTAGACTTTGACAAGATTGATCGTATCCGCGGTATGGATGTGACCATCACCACGTCAGCTGGTAATGATGAAGAAGGTCGTGCGTTGCTTAAAGCATTCGGCTTCCCATTTAAATAAGGTAAAGACGTTATGGCAAAGAAGAGCATGATTAACCGCGAATTAAAACGCGAAAAAATGGTTGCTAAATATGCTGAAAAGCGTATTAAGCTAAAAGAAACTATCAGTGATATCAACGCATCAGACGAAGAGCGTATGGAAGCGATGCTAGAGCTACAAGCCCTACCACGCAACGCATCACCAGTACGTCTACGCAACCGTTGTGCTATCACTGGTCGTCCTCACGGTTACTTCCGCAAGTTTGGCTTATCACGCAATATGCTGCGTGAGCGTGTCATGCAAGGCGATGTGCCTGGTGTTCGTAAAGCAAGCTGGTAAGGAGTAACGATATGAGTATGCAAGATACCGTTGGGGATATGCTAACCCGTATTCGTAACGCACAAATGGCTAATAAAGTATCGGTAGCAATGCCGAGCTCTAAACTACGTAAATCAATCGCTGACTTATTAGTAAGCGAAGGTTATGTAGCCAGCGCTGTTGTGACTGAGCAAGAAAATAACAAAGCAACTTTGACCATCGAGTTAAAATACTTCGAAGGCAAAGCAGTTATTGAAACGATCCAACGTTATAGCCGTCCTGGCCTACGCCAGCATCGCGGTAAAGACGCTATCCCTACTGTTAAACAAGGTATGGGTGTTGCTATCGTATCAACCAGCCAAGGTATCATGAGCGATCGTGCTGCACGCGCTGCTGGTATCGGTGGTGAAATCGTTGCATTCGTTGCTTAATTAGCAATCATTGCTATCGGTAACGAGACGATAAAGTCTACTTGATCTTCGTTGGGCACTTATCAATTTTATCATACATATTTTTTAACATTGATAGGTGCCTAATGCAGTCAATTATGCTAAACTAACACGCTTTTTAGCCTGTTAGTTTTTTCGCTAATAAAAGTAAGTTAATTTTTTTAAGGAATATTCCTATGTCTCGTGTGGCTAAAGCCCCAGTAGCACTGCCTAGCGGCGTAAGTGTTACTTTGAACGATCGGCAGGTCGAAGTTAAAGGCAAAAATGGCAATATGTCTTTACGCCTGCATGAATTGGTCGAGCTAAAACAGGAAGATGATGCAATTCTTCTCTCACCTGCAGCCGATTCAAAAGAAGCCATGATGCATACTGGCACCATGCGCTCTTTACTAAACAATTTAGTAATAGGCGTAAATGAAGGTTTTGAAAGACGCCTTCAACTTATTGGTGTTGGTTATCGCGCTCAAGCTACTGGTAATAAAGTAACGCTAAACGTTGGTTACTCACATCCAGTAGAATATACGCTACCTGAAGGTGTATCAGCTGAAACCCCAACGCAAACTGAAATCGTTTTAAAATCAAACGATAAGCAGCAGCTTGGTCAAGCAGCGGCTAATATCCGCGGTTTCCGCCCACCAGAGCCTTATAAAGGTAAAGGTATTCGTTATAGTGACGAGCATGTGATTCGCAAAGAAGCCAAGAAAAAATAAGGTGAGTTGAAATGTTTGATAAAAAAGCAGCTCGTCTACGTCGAGCAAAGAAAACCCGTGCACATATCCGTTTTTTAGGCGTAAATCGCTTAACGGTTAACCGCACCCCAAGACATATTTATGCCCAAATTATCTCTCCAAACGGTGGTGAAGTGATTGCTCAGGCATCTACCTTAGACAGCAGCTTACGTTCAGGTGCAACTGGTAACGTTGATGCAGCGACGTCTGTGGGCCAATTGATCGCAGAACGCGCAAAAGCAGCTGGTATTACTAAAGTTGCCTTTGACCGTAGTGGTTTTAAATATCATGGTCGAGTAAAAGCTTTAGCTGAAGCTGCTCGCGAAAACGGATTGGAGTTTTAATCATGGCTAGAAATGATAAAAATGAACAGACTGACGGTCTAGTAGAACGCTTAGTTACCGTTGATCGCGTTGCAAAAGTGGTTAAAGGTGGTCGTATTTTCTCATTTACTGCGCTAACCGTAGTGGGTGATGGCAATGGCCGTGTTGGTTTTGGTCGTGGTAAAGCACGTGAAGTACCAGCCGCTATTCAAAAAGCACTTGAAGCTGCTAAGCGCAACATGATTACTGTTGAGCTTGATGGTGCAACATTGTTCCATCCGATCAAAGCACGTCATGGTGCTAGTAAAGTCTACATGCAGCCTGCATCTGAAGGTACTGGTGTAATCGCTGGTGGCGCAATGCGTGCAGTATTAGAAGTTGCTGGTGTTAAAGACGTTTTAACGAAATCTCATGGTTCTACCAACACGGCAAACGTTGTACGTGCAACATTTAACGGTTTACGTGATATGTCAACTCCAGAAAAGATGGCAGCAAAACGTGGTAAATCTGTAGACGAAATCTTGGGTTAACTTAGAAACTAGGTGAGTTACGATGAAAAAAATGAAAGTCACTCAATTTAAATCGGGTGCCCATCGCCTCAAGAGCCACAAAGCGAGCTTGAAAGGATTGGGTTTACGCCGTATTGGTCATACTGTTGAAGTAGAAGATACTCCTTCAACCCGTGGTATGGTCAATCGCGTCAACTACATGGTAAAAGTGGAGGAAGCGTAATGGGACTTAGATTAAATGAATTATCACCAGGTGTTGGCGCGAAAAAAACTGCACAACGTCGTGGTCGTGGTATCGGTTCAGGTCTTGGCAAAACTGGTGGTCGCGGTGTAAAAGGTCAGAAATCTCGTTCAGGTTCTAGCATCCGCTCAGGATTTGAAGGTGGTCAAATGCCTTTATATCGTCGCCTACCAAAATTTGGCTTCACCAGTAAAATGGCAATGACGACTGCTGAAGTTCGTCTGTCTGAATTAAACAAAGTCGAAGGCGATGTGGTTAGCATTGAAACACTAAAAGCTGCTAACGTTATCCGTCATGACATGAAACGCGTTCGTATTATGTTGTCAGGCGAAGTCACTAAAGCTTATACTTTTAAAGGTATCAAAGTGACTAAAGGCGCCAAGCAAGCAATCGAAGCTGCTGGTGGTAGCATCGAGGAGTAGTAACGTGTCAAAACAATCAATGTCATCGACTGGTATACCGCTCAATCCATTTGCCTTTATACGTAAGTATGATGAATTATGGACGCGTTTATTATTCTTAATCGGCGCATTGATTGTTTATCGTTTAGGGTCACATATTCCAGTGCCGGGTATCAACCCGGTTAACTTGGCTGATCTGTTTTCGCGCAACGAAAATACCATTTTGAGCATGTTTAATATGTTCTCAGGTGGTGCACTAGAGCGTATGTCCATTATGGCGCTTGGCATCATGCCGTATATCTCAGCATCTATTATTGTTCAGATGATGTCTGCGGTACTGCCATCGCTTGAAGCCCTCAAAAAAGAAGGCGAAGCGGGACGACGTAAGCTAAACAAGTACACCCGTCAAGGGACACTTGCATTGGCACTAGTACAGTCATTAGGAATGTGTGCTGGCTTAATCAGTCAGAATCTTACCTTATCTACTGGTTTGACTTTTTATATTCCAGCGGTTACCTCATTGGTAGCAGGCGCTATGTTCTTAATGTGGCTCGGTGAGCAGATTACAGAACGCGGCGTGGGTAACGGTATCTCAATGCTCATTTTTGCGAGTATTGTGGCTGGTACGCCAGGTATAATTTCGCAGTCTATCGAACAGGTCAATCAAGGGCAGATGAACTTGATTGTGCTTTTTATCTTTGTATTGCTAGGCATCGCGGTGACTGCCGGTATCGTTTATATTGAACGAGCGCAGCGCCGTGTCCCAGTAAACTATGCGCAGAAGCAACAACAAGGTCGCAAAATTTATGCTCAGCAGCAGTCGCATTTGCCGCTTAAGCTAAATATGGCAGGGGTTATTCCCGCTATTTTTGCCAGCTCGTTATTGTTGTTTCCAGCAAGTTTAGGACAATGGGTTGGTCAATCGGCTGATCCTACTTTTACACAAAAGATATTACAAAATATGGCATTGGTGTTGTCTCCAGGGCAGCCGCTGTATTTGGTTCTGTTTGGCGCAATGATTATTTTCTTCTGTTACTTTTACACGGCATTGGTATTTAGTCCGCGTGAAGTTGCTGAAAACCTTAAACGTAGTGGTGCGTATATCCCAGGTATTCGCCCCGGACAACAAACTCAGCGTTACCTTGATCATGTATTAAACCGACTGACCTTTATTGGCGCGATGTATATGACGGTTATTTGTTTAATGCCAATGGTCGTGCAGTCATCGTTTGGTGTGCCGTTTCAACTTGGTGGTACGTCATTACTGATTATGGTGGTTGTGGTAATGGACTTCATTTCGCAAATCCAAGCGCATTTGATGACCCATCAATATCATGATCAGACGTTAATTCAATCGCCCACTCAACCTTAAATGAGCGGTACGATATCTCAAAGGAGTATGCTATGAAAGTTCAAGCATCAGTTAAGAAGATTTGTGGTAGCTGTAAAGTTGTGCGCCGTAAAGGCCGTGTACATGTTATTTGTACCGCAGAACCTCGCCACAAGCAACGTCAAGGTTAATGTTTTAAAGACATAAAGCGTCACGCTTATGGGTTTTATAAAATTAATACTTGAAAAATAACGGCGGATGCGATATCATCCGCCACTTGCCGTAGTTTATGCAAAATCTTTTATAAAATGGTCAATGAAGAGACTTGTTATCAAGTTGAAGCAGCGATAATAATTATAAAAGCTTTAGTATTGACAGCAACAAATCTGAAAAATAACGCTTTATTAATGAATAAAGCTTATTTTTCTTTAATGGAGAGAAATCAATGGCTCGTATTGCCGGCGTAAACATTCCGGATAATAAGCATGCTGTTATTTCACTAACTTATATCTTTGGTATAGGTCGTACCACTGCTCAGAAAATCTTAGAAGCAGTTGGCATTGCCCCTACTACTAAAGTTAGCCAGTTAGATGATACACAGTTAGATGCTATCCGTGCACAAGTTGCAAATTACATGACTGAAGGTGATCTTCGTCGTGAAGTGTCAATGAATATCAAGCGCTTGGTTGATCTTGGTTGTTACCGTGGCATCCGCCATCGCCGTAACCTACCAGTTAGAGGTCAGAACACCAAGAACAACGCTCGTACTCGTAAGGGTCCGACACGCCCTCTCAAAAGATAATTAACTTAGGAAGCTAAAAGATGGCTAAAGACACTCGTAGTCGCAAAAAAGTGACTCGTCGTTCAGTATCGGAGGGCGTTGCCCATATCCATGCGTCTTTTAATAACACCATTGTTACGATTACCGATCGTCAAGGTAATGCACTGGCTTGGGCCACTTCAGGTGGACAAGGCTTCCGTGGTTCACGTAAATCTACACCATTTGCAGCTCAGGTTGCAGCTGAAGTCGCTGGTAAAGCGGCTCAAGAATACGGTGTTAAGAATATCGACGTTTTGGTCAAAGGACCAGGACCGGGTCGTGAGTCTGCGGTAAGAGCACTTGGTGCATTGGGTTATAAAGTTAACAGCATCTCTGATGTGACCCCAATCCCACACAATGGTTGCCGTGCGCCGAAAAAGCGCCGCGTCTAATATTAAAGACGAAGCTTTTTATCATAAGAGCTTATAGGAGACATAACAATGGCCCGTTATATTGGACCAAAACTCAAATTATCACGTCGTGAAGGTACAGACTTAGGCCTTAAGTCTGGTGTTAAACCATATGACGTAAAAACGAAAAAAGCGGCTCGTCCACCTGGTCAACATGGTGTCAGCCGTAATAAGAGCTCAGAGTACTCTCTACAGTTACGTGAAAAACAAAAAGTTAAGCGTATCTACGGTGTACTAGAGCGTCAGTTTGCTAACTACTATAAAGAAGCTGCTCGTAAGCGTGGCGCTACTGGTGAAAACCTACTAGCAATGCTTGAGAGTCGCCTTGATAACGTCGTTTATCGCATGGGCTTTGGCTCAACTCGTGCTGAAGCACGTCAGCTAGTTAGCCATCGCACTGTGATGGTAAAAAAAGCTGGCCGCGATGAGTTTGTTCGTGTGAACATTCCATCAATTCAGTTGCAAGATGGTGATGTCGTCGCTATCCGTGAGAAGTCTCGCGAACAACTACGTATTAAAAACGCTATTGAACTAGCGACACAACGTGGTATTCCAGAATGGCTAGATGTTGACCACAGCAAGCTACAGGGCACGTTTAAACAAGCGCCTGATCGCATTGATCTACCTGCTGAAATCAACGAAAGCTTGATCGTTGAGCTATACTCTAAGTAAGTAACGTACTGCTCGATGTTATAATAATAGCATTGAGCAATTGACGTTAATTAAACCAGTTTAATAAATCGAGGTGACATCATGATGCTAAGTGCAACTGAGTTTCTAACGCCGAACGCCATTAACGTGGATACGGTTAATGAAACAATTGCGAAAGTCACGCTCGAACCGTTAGAACGCGGCTTTGGGCATACTTTAGGTAATGCCTTACGTCGCATCTTGTTATCTTCATTACCTGGTGCTGCAGTCATTGAAGCTGAGATTGATGGTGTTGACCATGAATATTCAACGCTTGAAGGACTACAAGAAGACGTGCTTGACTTGCTTTTGAACTTAAAAGGCTTGGCAATCACCCTTCATGACCAAAATGAAGTATTCTTGACCTTGGATAAACAAGGTCCAGGCACTATTACTGCTGCAGACATCACGTTGCCGCATAATGTCGACATTATCAATCCAGAATTGGTATTAGGTACATTAAGCGACCGTGGTCATCTTAAGATGCGTTTGCGTGTGGTAATGGGTCGTGGATATGAGCCAGCAAACCAGCGCCGTGAAGATGGTGACACTAAAGCGATTGGACGCTTAAAGCTTGATGCAAGTTTTAGTCCAGTACTGCGTGTTGCTTATCAGGTTGAGAACGCACGTGTAGAACAACGTACCGATCTTGATCGTCTTATCATCGAGCTTGAAACTAATGGCACTATCGATCCAGAAGAAGCAATTCGTAAAGCAGCCACTATTTTACAACAGCAGATTTCTATCTTTGTTGACCTAGAAGCTGAAGAAGCGCCTGAGCCTGTGAAAGAAAAAGAAGAGGTTGATCCGGTGCTATTACGCCCTGTGGACGATCTTGAACTAACGGTTCGCTCAGCCAACTGCTTGAAAGCTGAAAACATTTACTATATCGGTGATTTGGTACAGCGTTCAGAGACTGAACTACTAAAAACCCCAAATCTTGGTAAGAAATCATTGACCGAAATCAAAGACGTATTAGCGTCTAAAGATTTAGAGCTCGGTATGCGCCTAGACAATTGGCCACCAGCTGACCTTCGTGTCGATGATCGCTTTTCTTATCGTAGCCGTTAAACTTTAAGGATTTTTGACTATGCGCCATCGTAAGAGTGGAGTCAAGCTGGGTCGTACCGGCAGTCATCGTAAGGCAATGTTTCAGAACATGACCAACTCATTATTTGAGCATGAACTGATCAAAACAACTTTACCAAAAGCAAAAGAATTGCGCCGTGTTGCTGAGCCATTAATCACTTTGGCTAAAGAAGACAGCGTTGCTAATCGCCGTTTGGCATTTAGCCGTATGCGTAGCAAAACTATGGTAGGTAAATTATTTGGCACGTTAGGTCCTCGTTACCAAACTCGTCCAGGTGGTTATTTGCGTATCGTAAAATGCGGTTACCGTGATGGTGACAATGCGCCAATGGCTTATGTAGAATTGGTTGATCGTGACTAATTTTATACGCTCATTGTATAATAAAAAAAGCTTCAATAATTTGGAGCTTTTTTTATGCCTTTTATTCTTAAAATTTTTTTATGGTACGAGTGAGCTGACGTCAGCAGCACCTTGTCTGATGATTTCGGGCTGATTAGTGGTCATATCGACGATAGTAGTCAGTTTGGTGGTTTTGATACCCGCATTAATGAGACCATCTATTTGATTACCGAGTAACTCTTCAATCTCAAATGGATCATCCAATATCTCATCTCGATGCGGCAATATGAGTGAACTGGTCAATATAGGCTCATCCATCGCTGCTAGCAATGCTTGCGCGATGGGGTTACTTGGCACGCGTATACCAATGGTTTTTTTCTTAGGATGCGCCAACTTCTTAGGTACATCTTTGGTGGCGTTTAAAATAAAGGTAATCGGCGCCGGCGTATGCGCTTTTAGCTGTTTAAATTGCACATTGTCTACCGTGGCATAGTTGGCAATTTCACTTAAATCGCGACATAACAAGGTAAATTGGTGCTTATCATCAAGCTCTCGGATATGTTTAAGCTTTTCTAGTGCGTCTTTAGCGCCTAAGCGGCAGCCAAACGCATAACTGGTATCGGTAGGATAGATAAGTAATTGGTCATTACGTAATAAATCTGCTGCTTGTTCGATAAGCCGCGGTTGTGGGTTGTCCGGATGAATGTAAAATACTTGCATGATTTTTCCTTATTTTTTAATTATAAAGTGCTTCATAGGCAGTTTTTAAAAAATGAAATTGTTTTGTTTTTTAGCATATCTCTCTGACTGCATCAAAAGACAGCGCTACTACTCAATCAGTATAACGCAAAGTAAATATAAGTTTATTAGTAAGGCGTTACGGTGGGTAGGGAAACGTTAACACTATAGTTGTGGACCGCTTTCGACAGGAAATACATATATAGAGCGCAGTTTTTCATCGCTAATTAGCAGTACAAATCGTTAATAATGCTTGCAATAATATTTTGGCATCACGTGGTATGACGTGAGGTTCAGCGATATATGCTTTGGCCTGCTGATAGACGTCCTGCGCAAAGGTGCTGGTACTGGTATCAAAGGTGGCAAACAGATTGTCTTGCGAGACTTGAAAAGGACGTCTGCACGCTAAAGTAAATAAACACTCTAACGCTTGTGGTTTGATTTCTACACGCTCAAACGCTTGTTGTTGAGCTTCTGTGCGCCCATCAGGTGCATACCAGTAGCCAAAGTCAGAGAGCTGTCTACGACGGTCGCCTGCAATAAAAAAATGGCTTTGCTCATGCAATGCGCTTTGAAAGAAACCATGGGCAAATTCAATACGTGCTGGCTGATTGTCTTTGGCAGGAAAGTACTCTGGTTCGCCAGCGCCACGTACTAGGATAACGTGCTGGTGGGCAAATAACGTATTAAAGAGACTTATCAGCCAATCGGTCGTTGTTTTTTCATTCTCATCAACAGTGTTGATATTTTCAGCATGGATAATTTTCTGCCATTGTTCTGACAGTGCGTTTAACTGCATCTCTGAAATAGCGCTCAAAGACTCAGGTGGCTTTTTGGTTTCTAAAGTATTTAAACGATGTAGCAAGCGTTTTGCGTCAGAAACAGAAAGCAAAACAGAAAAGTCAGGATCCACAGCAGGCGATATCATATGAATATATTAACCAAATAAAAAGGTAGAGCGCGTGATTTGCAACGCGAGCAAGCCAAGGTAAATGCAAACTTAATACGAAAGCACTTACCAAAAATCTTAACATACTAGCCCTAGCGCTCATCAGCGCTTTCCGTTAGTATGGCAGGCAATATTATACACCGTTTTTGATGAATGAGGCCGCGCATGTCAAGCACTCCAATAAACAAGCCGTCAGCGCTTCAGGCTGACAAAACAGCAGCTACGATGTCGAGCAACTTGCCAGAGGATATCTCTTTAAGCAAATGGGAAGACAGTGGCTTTGAATGGTCAGGGCAAGTTGCGCCGCGTTCGTTTGTGCGCCTAAATGCCATCTTGTCAACTGAGCACGAGCAATCAAACCTTGAGCTTAAAGCCAATCTATATCGCCATAATAATGTGTTGCATTTGTCTTTTACTCTCACAGGTGAGATATGGTTGACTTGTCAGCGTTGTTTGCAACCGATTGCTATTGATTTGACTGATGACTATGATATTGCATTATTAGATAACGAAAGCCAAGTGCGTTTGGTCGGTGAAGAGCAGGATTACTTGCTGCTCGATGAAATTATCACTGAGCCTGCGCCTGAGCGTTTATTGCCGTTTAAAAAATTGATCGAAGATGAGATTTTGCTAAAAGCGCCCATGGCACCAAAGCATGATGACTGTGAGATGAGCGTTGAGCAGTTTGGTGACATTCCAGAAGAAGAGGAAAATGAGAATCCTTTTGCGGCATTAGCGTCGCTAAAAGGTAAGTTATAGCCGCATAACTGGCAGCATAACGTCGATAAATCATTACTTTCTACCTTTTATCAGCTTTTTGCCCAAGAGTGAAAAGCAGGGCTTTATTAATTGGCGAAACATGCGTATAATGTCCCGTTTATTGCATTCTAGCAACCTGCCAATGGCAGAGAGAAGCTAGCCTTGCAAACGAACTATAGATTTTAGACGTAGTCAGCACTTTAATACGTGTGGCAATCTATTTAACTAATGATGCGTAAGACTTAGGTTGTTGTGATTATATAGCCTCTGTCGGTATCGATTAAAGCTGAATTTCAAGCTTAACCCTTTTAAGTATAGGAGCTATATCATGGCTGTTCAAAAAAGTCGTAAAAGTCGTTCTCGTCGTGACATGCGCCGTTCACATCATCGTATGGAAGTGGCTGAATTAAGCATCGACGCTACTACTGGTGAAAAACATCGTCGTCATCACATGACTAAAGATGGTTTCTATCGTGGTCGCCAGCTTTTCAAAGTTAGTCAAGACGCTTAATTTATTTGCGCGCTGATGGTTGATGCAAAATGCTGGTAGTTCTAATGACTATCGATGATTTTACACAGTTGTTATGGTGCAAGCAGTTTAAGCAAACAAGAGCCAAGTTATCTCGCTATCATATATTATGAAGTCAGATATCTTGGCTTTTTGTTATGTATTTTTTAGCAGCTAATGGCGATAAAAATATCGCCTTTTGAGCTTTCAGTTTTTGATAGCTATGCTAATTGTCTGCGTCAGTGTATAGTTTAATAGCAGTCAGCTGTCTTAAAGGAATAATGATAGCGGCGCTTCGTACAGCAAATCTTTTTATTAGTCTCTAATTTTATAATAAACCCCATTCATTTAGGGGTATTTCCAATTAAATAAGGAATATTGGTTATGGCCTCTGTACCCGATATGGTAAAAAAACAACCCACCCGTATAGCCGTCCTATTCCCTGGACAAGGCTCGCAAGTGGTTGGTATGCTGAGCGAGCTTGCCGAAACCTATCCTGAGATTCGGGATACTTTTACGGAAGCGAGTACGGCGCTTGATGAAGACTTATGGGCAATTTGTCAGGACGAAGACAAGCTGAATCAAACCCAATATACTCAGCCAGCCTTATTAGCCGCTAGCATAGCCATTTGGCGCATCTTACAACAAAAAATAGAGGATAAGCCTTGTTACTTAGCGGGTCATTCCTTGGGTGAATATAGCGCCTTGTGTGCTGCTGGGGTGATATCTCTAGCTGATGCGGTCAAGCTAGTGCATAAACGCGGTCAATTGATGCAAGAGGCGGTGGCAGGGGTCGATACGGCGATGGCAGCGGTGCTCGGTCTTGAAGACCACCGCGTCGAAAACTTATGCGAACAAGCGACCGAGCACGTCGATGATGCCATTGTTGGCGCCGCAAACTTTAATAGTCCAGGTCAAGTGGTGGTTTCAGGTAACGCCGCTGGCGTCAACGCCGTGATCGATAAAGTTCAAAATACCGGTAAAAAAGCCATTCCATTAAAGGTTAGTGTGCCGTCGCATTGTGCGCTCATGGAGCCTGCGACTAGCGCTTTGGCGCAAGAATTGGCAGCCATTCAATTTGACCAAGCGGCCATTCCAGTGATTCAAAACCGTCATGCGCGCGTTGAAACCAATGCAGTCGCTATCAAACAAGCATTGACCGAGCAGCTCAGTGAGCCTGTCCTATGGTCGAAAACCATGCAAGAATTGGCCGACAAACAAATTAATATTTTAATCGAATGTGGCAGCGGTAACGTCTTAAGTAACTTGGCCAAGCGTCAAGCGCATCCTATCGTAAGTTATCCTACCGACAAGCCTGCCCGTTTAGATAAGTTGATGGAGGTATTATCATGAGCCGTACGATTACATTAGTGACGGGCGCAAGCCGCGGTATCGGTAAAGCCGTTGCCAAACGTTTTGCCAAAGAAGGCCATTTTGTCATTGGCACAGCGACCACAGAAAAAGGCGCGGCGCTTATTGATGATTATTTACACGATAGCGGCGGTATTGGTCGAGTATTAGACGTACGTGATACCGCGCAGATTGATAAGCTGTTTGAAGAGATTGAAAGCGTCTACGGCGCGGTACAAGTATTGGTCAATAACGCCGGTATTACCCAAGATGGCTTATTGATGCGCATGAAAGATGAAGATTGGGATAATGTGCTTGATACCAATTTAACCTCAGTTTATCGTATGAGCAAACGTGCGGTACGCGGTATGATGAAAGCGCGCCGTGGTCGTATCATCAATATCACCTCTGTCGTCGCTCAAATGGGCAATGCGGGCCAATCTAACTATGCTGCGACCAAAGCCGGCGTCGAAGGTTTTAGCCGTACGCTGGCGCGCGAGATTGGCTCAAGACAAGTGACCATTAACTGTGTCGCCCCAGGTTTGATTGAAACAGACATGACCGATGAGCTCGATGAGCGCTTACTCAATTCAATGCTCGATGCGGTGCCGATTAGCCGCCTTGGTCAGCCAGAAGATATCGCCGCGGCGGTCTCATTCTTAGCAAGTGATGAAGCCAGTTATATCACCGGTGCGATTATTCCAGTTAATGGTGGCATGTATATGTAGCATTAGAATTTATTATTCTAATTAAGCGTTACATACTTATAATAAAAAACTCTGTGAACGAGTGTAAACTATAATAAAGGGTGCTATAATGACGGATACTTTTTTGTCAAAGCCCTGTATGATAGCAAGGCTTTACCAGACATTAGTCAAAACGTATAATTGGTTATAGTGCACTCAGACAGCCATATTAATCTGAACATCCCATTTTATATATAATGCTATAGTGCCCAATACGGGACTATAGCAATTTTGTCAAAATAATAGATCAAAAAGGAGAAATCTACATGAGTAATGATACCGAGCTAAGAGTTAAATCTGCGGTAGCGGAACAATTAGGTATGAACGTTGAAGACATCAACAATGATGCTTCATTCATGGAAGACTTAGGCGCTGATTCATTAGACCTAGTTGAATTGGTTATGTCATTCGAAAGCGATTTTGGCATCACTATTCCTGATGAAGATTCAGCAGAATTAACGACTGTTCAAAAAGCCATTGATTACGTACAAGCACAACTGTAAATAATCATTTGCTTAGTAAGTAAGTGTGATAGGACCGTTTATCTTTATTGATAAGCGGTTTTTTTAACACTGTTTTTTAGATGGAATGATTAACTCTCTGTTTTACCTTTTACAATGACTCAAATTCGCTGGCCTATTTAAATCATAGCTATTAATGATAAAGTTACATAAGCTACGCCAGATTAACATTACTCAACATACTATTACTAGAGGGATTATCCAGCTTTGTCTATACTAGAAATGGTAAGAACTGAAAACTAAGAAAGGTAAACAGTAGAAAAGTAATGTCTGTCAAAACCGATTAAACTTTAATGGCTGTTTAACCACTAAGTAACCTTCATGTTAAGTACAAATCACGTTAATAGGCAGAGGAAAGCAGTTAAATATATCGCCTATTAAAACAATAATGATAAATAACGAATAACAAAATTTTAAGGAGCAATTTTATGGGTATGTTCAGTTTTGCAAAAGACATTGGTGAAAAGATTTTTAACCGTGACGATGCCAAGCACGACGCTAAAGCGGAAACCAAAGCGGATGCTAATACCCCAGTTCAAAGCACAGAGCCTTCTGCTCAGTCAGTTGCCAATATTCTACTACGCCGTATTCAGCAGCAAAATCTGAATATCAGTAATCTAAAAGTAAAATATAATGGTTCTACAGATACAGCCGAAATCAGTGGTAAAGCTAAGACACAAGCAGATCGCGAAAAAGCCATTATCGCTATCGGTAACGTGCAAAACGTTGCCAAGGTTATTGATAACATTGATATTGAAGAAGATGCGCCTGAATCTACCATGTACACAGTAAAATCTGGCGATAGCTTATCTAAAATTGCCAAAGAAGTGTATGGTTCAACAGGTGATTATATGAAAATATTTGAAGCCAATAAGCCAATGTTGTCTGATCCCGATAAGATTTATCCAGGTCAAGTACTACGTATTCCTAAGCCATAATAGGCTATTAAATGTTTAAAGCTAAACATTTAAACACAGATATTTAAAGTTATACGCTAATAAAAATGCCTCTCACTAACATTAGAGGCATTTTTTTGGTTTATTATTTGCCATAGCATTTATGGCTTTAAGCTTTCTAGTTTTTCCTGTTGTTCTTTGATGGCCCAATTAATATGTTCGTCCAGCATGGCATTATGTAAGCCCAATTTTGCTTGCAGTTGGGTGATTATTTGTGCATTACCATCTGCGTTACCCTCTGCATTACCAAGGCCAATGGCAATATTGCGTAAAAAATTCACGTAACCGGTGCGTCTAAGCGGACTGCCTTCGGTCTTTTTCATAAACTCTGCTTCTTGCCATTGCCATAGCTCAAGCAAACTGCTGTTATCAAGATTGTGTCTTGGGGCAAAATCTTCTACTGGCGTGATATTGGCGTAGCGATTCCACGGGCAAATGAGCTGACAGTCGTCACAACCAAAGATGCGATTACCAATAGCGCGGCGATATTTGCTATCTATAATGCCGTCGTGCTCGATGGTAAGGTAAGAGATACAAGCAGAAGCGTCAAGCTCATAGGGGGCGATAATCGCCTGAGTAGGGCAGACGTCGATACAAGCGCTGCAACTGCCGCAATGCTCCTTGACCGGTTCGTCATCGGGTAGCTCAAGGCTCATAAATAGCTCGCCGAGGACAAAAAATGAACCAGCTTGCTTGTTTATGAGCAGGGTATGTTTGCCCGTCCAACCAAGACCCGCCGCATCGGCAATAGGACGTTCAAAGATAGGCGCAGAATCGCTAAAGGGGCGAAAAATAAAATCCTGCTCTGAGCCAATATTAAGATGCTGCCATTCAGGTAGCATATTTTCTATTTTTAATGCCAATTGCTTTAAGCGACTGCGCATCGTTTTATGATAATCGCGCCCCCTAGCATAACGGGCGATGATACCTTGATTGGGATAAGCGTTATCAGTGACCGCGCGCGGCGTGGGCGTTTGGGTTAAATAATCCATGCGCACGCTGATGATGGTTTTTGCGCCTTCTACCAATTGCGCAGGTTGGGCCCGCAAATGATGGTTATGGTGCATAAACTGCAATTGCCCCTCATAACCTTTTGCCAGCCATTGTTTTAGATGTTCTGTTTGTTCGATAAATAAAGGATGATGCACCGATAAAAAGCCACAGTCAGCAAATCCTAGGGCTTGCGCTTGGGCTTTAATCCATAGTTTAACCTCTGCTGGTGTAGCAAAGCTTGAGGCATTATGAACGGCAATTCTTGCTTGCCCTGCATGATTAGGCGCAGACGCCTGCGCTGCCAAATTGTGAGCATCTGAGGTCTGTGCGTCTGGCTGTGTCGATTGAAGTTGTTTAGGTTGGGCTTTGCTATTCATAATGCGCTATAAATGATAATGTGAATAGCAGTATGATAAGCCAGTGAGCGACGAGCGCAAGTAGCAAAACCAATAAATCTGTATTTATACCAAGCTGTAAGCTCTCGTAAAATTTGATAGAGCTGATACCACCCATACATTACCTTATGATTAAAATAATAAAACCAGCCAATAAAAATAAGCGAGGATGAACCATGCCAGTAGCAACCGATGTGTCCACAAAAACGACCATACCAGTAGCTTTGTATAGTAGTCAGCAGATTTATGCTATGGAGGAGGCATGGTTTGGCGCAGGTCATGATAGTTTTGGATTAATGCAGCAGGCTGCATGGCAGATGGCACATTATATTGTGGCGCTTTATGAGCAAAAAATACTTAATTCTTATGCCTCAGTGCTTACTAACACCCATAATCGCATTAAGTGTTCGCCTCGAGCGAATATTTGGGTCGGGAAGGGTAATAATGGCGGTGATGGTTGGTTGATTGCTTATTATTTGCAGCAAATGGGCTGGCAAGTACAAATCATCACGGTTGGTTTTGATAAACAAGATTTTGCGATAGTTGAGACAACGCAGCCATCTAACAAAGAAGCTTCTTTATCTGATGCCAACCAAGCCCTACAAGTAGCGCTATCTGCTAACTGTGATTATCTACGCTTTGAAGATATGAGCGCTCATGACAAGGAAAACGCAGGTAAGCCGCTACAAGCAGACGTGTATATCGATGCGTTATTTGGTATAGGTTTAGATCGCGCGCCTGATGGTATTTATAAACAGGCAATTTGTACCCTTAACGATGCCGCGCAGCATAATGGCGCTTTAGTGGTTGCGGTTGATGTGCCCAGTGGCTTGGTTGCCGCAACCGGGCAAGTATTCGACCAAGTAGCGGTAAACGCTGATGCGACATTATGTTTGATTGCGCGCAAATTTGGTTTGCATACTAACGATGGTATGGATTATAGCGGTGAGGTAATTGATATCCCGCTCATACCTTATCAAATGGCTAGTAAAGAGTTTAAGCCGGAGGCCAAACTCCTGACAACCGCGCATGCACTGAATCCACGCCGACAAAACAGCTATAAAGGCAGTTACGGGCATGTATTGGTGATTGGCGGTAATCGCGTTGATGGCTCGCAGGGCATGGGCGGTGCCGCTATCCTCTCGGCTTCAAGTACGATGGCGACAGGTGCGGGTAAAATCACCGTCGCTTGTCATGAAGCATTTCACGGCGCCCTATTAACTTCATTGCCTGATGCGATGACCATCAATTTACACGATACAGATGGCGTAAAAAACCTCATCCAAGAAGCCAGTGTTATTGCTATCGGCATGGGACTTGGCCGTGATGACAAAGCAAAAGCGTTGTTTATAAATTATATCCAAACGGCGATAGAAAATAGCAAACCAATAGTGATTGATGCGGATGGTTTATATCATTTAGCAACATTGCAGGCAGAGCAGCATAAACTGGTTACACAGCTAAAAGCGTATAGTAGCGAACATCAAGTTTGCCTAACACCGCATAGTGGTGAAGCGGCAAGATTGTTGAATAAAGAGGTCAATGAAGTAGAAGAGGATAGGCTAGCCATGATAAAACGGTGCGCCAAAATCTATGGCGGCGATTGGGTGCTAAAAGGTGCAGGGTCGTTAGTGCTAGAGCAAAAGGCTGAGGAAAGACAGATTTACGTTTGTGGCGTCGGTAATGCCGGGATGGCAAGCGCTGGCATGGGCGATGTGTTATCAGGCGTCATTGCAGGTCTGCTAGCGCAAAAGGATTTGACCGAAGAAGCGCGTAGTTTGCACCAAGCGGTTCTGCTTCACGGTCTGGCAGGCGACTGCTTAGCGGGGCAGGCAGAAAATTTAGAAAGTCTTAGCCATACTCATAATTGTCGCTCATTATTGATCGGCCAACGAGGCTTGCAAGCACAGGATATGCCCGTTGCTATCCGCCATATTATGCACCTGATAACTGACTGAATCATCAGTTATCAGTATCAATGACTAACGTTGAATAGAGCAGTGATGGTATTATTCAAAGGTATATAAAGACCGAGTTTAGGTACCATTACAATATTGATTGATGGCTTGCTGTACACGCTCGCGTTTTAGCTCAATTTCACGGCCATCTAAATATTGACGTTTACCATTGGCATCCATCTCGTAGATACGCCCACCAACATTTAGGTTGGTTAAATTATTGCGTAATGACTGGCAACGCTGAGCATTCGCCTGTGCTTCTTGTTCTTTAATGCGCGCCTCTAGCTGAGCCACGCGCTGTTCTTCAGCACTTTGCGGAGCCGCTTGATTGGCTTCGGTTTTCCCTGCCAATTGTCCGGCGTTACTTTGTCTGCCGTCACTACGAAACTCTATCACTTCAATATTTCTACCGTTTTGCGGGGCGTGTTGGCTGTACTTCACCTCGCCATGCGCGCCGATAGATTTATAAACCTGAATGGCATGACTGGCATTGATTGGCAGCATGAGCATACACGCCGTGCTGATACTTAGAAGCAGTTTGGTAGCGGTGTTCACACGAAACGCAGATGCCATGGTAACAATTGCCATAATGACAATCCTCTTAATAGGTAAGAAACGGACGTATTTATCAGATAAGGATAATATTTAATCGTCTTGATAACAATATAAATACACTAGCGTTTGATTTTAGCAAATAATACTTATAAATGTACATTATTTAATAACTAATAGTTAGGCATAGGGTTTAGAAGTTTTTCTTGACAAAGGTGCCCAAACCATCGAATATAATAGCAGTTGATTGGTCAGTGAGCGGCTTTTATAAAATTGCCGTGGCACTTGAAAATAAGGACTACGGGTTGCTTATCAGTAGCTTGCTCAGTTTTATTTTCTTTGTGACAATGATATGGAATAAAATGCCATTATCCTAATGCGTATTCAAAGCTATATTTATTGTCTGCGGACTTATCTGTCTACAATGACTAAGATAAACTTATTATTACTGTGGTTCGTAAGATTTGGCTGTAATAAAAAATAGGGCACAATGTGTAGTTTTAACAACAACTCATTAAATAAGTTATAAGATTTAGCGATCCTATAGCGTGTCAATATTATTGAGAGTCGTTTTATATCCTGCCTCTATTTATTTATCACTGTCGTAACTTGGTATTCTCAAAATAATAAGCCTCTTTTATAGGTGCATTCGCATCTTGTCACTGTCTGTCGATAAAATCCTGCCACAAAGCTGACCCTACATATATTGCTGTGTTTGAGGGCCATGCTGTTCTATATAACAGTGTTACTTGAATATAGTAGGCACACATTCTTGATAGGGATAAGAATCCCAAGTCTTCTTTATAAGACCAATAACCTTGTAAAAACGGTGTTTTCTTTTATAAATGAGCGACCATTCTTACCACAAAAAAAGGTGATGACAGTGACGCAAACCACGCAAAGTCCGAATATGACTGGACATACCCAAACGGGTAATGCCGCCAAAAATTTTGAAGAAAAGCAACAACGCCTTGCAGAGGGTAGCGAGCAGCCTGTGATGCTATCTGGCGCTGAGATGTTGGTGCAAGCATTGACCGATGAAGGGGTCAAATATATTTTTGGCTATCCAGGCGGCGCCGTTCTACATATCTATGATGCCTTGTTTCAACAAGAAAGTATTGAGCACATTTTAGTGCGTCATGAACAAGCAGCTGGCCACATGGCAGATGCTTATTCGCGTGTGACCGGTCAGACAGGTGTGGTGCTCGCGACATCAGGTCCAGGTGCGACCAATACCGTGACAGCCATTGCGACCGCCTTTATGGATTCTGTGCCGATGGTGGTTATTTCAGGTCAGGTACCTAGTAGCCTAATCGGTGAAGATGCCTTCCAAGAAACCGATATGGTCGGTGTATCACGTCCTATCGTCAAGCATAGCTTCCAAGTGCGCCATGCTAGCGAAATCCCTATGATTGTCAAAAAAGCCTTTCATATCGCTCAGTCTGGACGTCCAGGCCCAGTAGTCATTGACGTACCAAAAGATATGACAGCGCCAAGTGAAAAATTTGCCTACGCTTATCCAAAAGACGTGTTTATCCGCTCGTATCAGCCCTCACTAAAAGGTCATAGCGGTCAAATTAAAAAAGCGGTTGAAACCTTATTATCAGCACAGCGTCCTGTTATTTATGCAGGCGGCGGGGTTATCTGGAGTAAAGCGAGCAAAGAGCTGAGGGAACTTGCGCATCGCTTAAACTTGCCAGTTACCAATACCTTAATGGGTTTGGGTACTTTCCCAGGTTCTGATAGTCAGTTCTTAGGTATGCTTGGGATGCATGGCACCTATGAAGCCAATATGAGTATGCATCACGCTGATGTCATCTTGGCAATCGGTGCACGTTTTGATGACCGGGTGACCAATAATGTCAAAAAATTCTGTCCGAATGCGACGATTATTCATATCGATATTGATCCGGCATCCATTTCAAAAACCATTAATGCCCATATTCCAATCGTCGGCGATGTTAAAGCAGTCTTGACCGATATGTTAGAAATCATCGGTGATGATAAAGAGCTTGAGCAGCATGCCTTGTTAGATTGGTGGTCACAAATTAATGAATGGCGTACGCGTCATGGCCTACGTTATGACACTAATACCGATAATGGTATTAAGCCACAAGCGGTGGTGCAGGCTTTGGATAAAGTAACCAATAGTAACGCCATTATCACCAGTGACGTCGGTCAGCATCAGATGTTTGCCGCGCTTTATTATACTTATAATGAGCCTGGTCAATGGTTGAACTCCGGCGGTTTGGGCACCATGGGTGTGGGCTTGCCTTATGCAATGGCGGCAAAACTTGCTAATCCTGAGCGTGACGTGGTGTGTATTACCGGTGAAGGCTCTATTCAGATGAATATTCAAGAGCTCTCAACCTGCTTACAATATAATTTGCCAGTCAAGATTTTGAATCTAAACAATGCGCAGTTGGGCATGGTGAAGCAGTGGCAAGACATGCTGTATGAAGGCCGTCATGCGCAGTCTTATATGAACTCACTACCAGACTTTGTCAAATTGGCTGAAAGCTATGGTCATGTCGGTATTAAGATTACCGATCCTGCGACTATGGAAGCACAATTGGCTGAAGCTATGGCTATGACTGATAAATTGGTATTTATCGACGTTTATGTCGATCGTAATGAGCATGTCTATCCTATGCAAGTCGCTGGGCAAGCGATGCGTGATATGTGGTTAACAAAAGGGGAGCGTACCTAATGCAACAACAACATCTGATTTCGGTATTGATGGAAAACGAAGCGGGTTCGTTGTCGCGGTTAGTCGGCTTGTTCTCCCAACGCGGCTATAACATCGAGACGCTAAACGTCGCCCCTACTGATGATCCAAGTATCTCACGTCTGACGGTCACTACCATTACCTCGCCTGAAAGAATCGAGCAAATCACCAAGCAATTGCATAAATTGATTGAAGTGGTTAAAGTGCTCAATCTAACAGACAATGTGCACGTCGAGCGTGAGCTCATGCTTATTAAAGTACGAGCGTCGGGCGGTGTACGTGAAGAGATTAAACGCAGTGCTGATATTTTCCGCGCTCAAATCGTTGATGTCAATTCTAACCTATACACCATTCAAATCGTTGGTGATAAAGCCAAGCTTGACGGCTTTATCGATGTGATTGGTCGCGAGCGCATTATGGAAGTGGTGCGTTCGGGTGTGATTGGTATTGCACGTGGCGAAAAAACCCTAAGCTTGTAATTTTATAATCGTTATTAAAAATCTTAATTTATTATCAACAGCGCGCTCATTTTAGCCAATACTTTAGAGTTTCGGTTAGAGCAGAAGCGCTTATTATCCATGGCCAGCCATGTTTTAGGAAAAGGACTCTATTTATGAACGTTTATTATGACAAAGACTGTGACCTATCAATCATCCAAGGCAAAAAAGTTGCCATTATTGGTTACGGTTCACAAGGCCATGCACACGCGTTGAATTTACAAGACTCAGACGTCGATGTCACCGTTGGTCTACGTGCCAATTCTAGCTCATGGAAAAAAGCGGAAAACGCGGGCCTTAAAGTTGCTGAAGTAGAAGAAGCGGTAAAAGCGGCTGACGTCGTGATGATTTTGACCCCTGATGAGTTCCAAAAACAGCTTTATAGCGATGTGATTGAGCCAAACATCAAAGAAGGTGCAACCCTTGCTTTTGCTCATGGTTTTGCGATCCATTACAACCAAGTAGAGCCACGTAGCGACCTTGACGTTATTATGGTGGCGCCTAAGGCACCAGGTCATACCGTACGTTCAGAATTTACCAAAGGTGGCGGTATCCCAGATTTAATCGCTATCTATCAAGATGCGTCTGGTCAAGCTAAGCAGTTAGCCTTGTCTTATGCTGCTGGTGTTGGTGGTGGTCGTTCAGGCATCATCGAAACGACCTTTAAAGATGAAACCGAAACCGACCTATTTGGTGAGCAAGCGGTACTTTGTGGCGGCGCGGTTGAGCTGGTAAAAATGGGCTTTGAAACCCTAACTGAAGCCGGCTATGCTCCTGAAATGGCTTACTTTGAGTGCTTACATGAGCTAAAGCTCATCGTTGACCTCATGTATGAAGGCGGTATCGCTGATATGAACTATTCAATCAGCAACAACGCTGAGTACGGCGAATACGTGACTGGTCCAGAAGTGATCAACGAACAGTCACGTGAAGCGATGCGTAATGCGCTAAAACGCATCCAATCTGGTGAATACGCAAAAATGTTCATCAGTGAAGGCGCAACCAACTATCCTTCAATGACTGCCCGTCGTCGTAACAACGCTGAGCACCAAATCGAAGTGACTGGTGCGAAATTGCGCGGCATGATGCCTTGGATTGGTGGCAATAAAATCATCGATAAAGACAAAAACTAATTTATTAGTGAATGGTTAAGCAATTAAGCAATAATCAAATCTCTATCATTTTAGTTATCTAAAAATCAAAACCCATGTTATCACTCGATAGCATGGGTTTTTTAATGGCTAGCAATTCAATAATCTAGAGAAAGTTGCCACCGTAATCACTTGTTAGTGGTTGAAAACTCTTTATTACTGCCTCATATAAGCAGACTTGCTTATTTTATTTAAAAAAATACTAAAACCAAACGCTAAAGAATGATCTGAGCGCTTGATTTTTTATTCTTATTCTTTCTTGATTACAGGTTGTCTGTTGTGCAAATACCAAGTCCTAACTGGCTGACGCCGCAATTTATCTACATTACTCTGAGCGCTGTGGTAGCAGTATTGATTTGGATAGAAGGCGAGATGCTCAAGCGCAACCAAGGTAAGCTGCCGCAATCTAAGTTCTTTCGCATCAGCTCTTTACTTGATACCGCTTGGTTCTTTGTCTCTACTCTGGCGTTGTACGTCATTGATTTGGCGCCGTTGGCCATTGCCGTGCCAGTCGCTTATAGCATCTATACCATCTACGGCTGGATATATGGTACGCGTCTGCTCAAGCGCAAAGGCATACCAGACTCACCGAAGGATTTGGTGGTGCCAGCTAAATATATCGCCTATAGTCAGTCGTTTTCTTTGATATTTTTTGCCTTGTGTCTACTGGTTTTATTATCGCCCTGGTTACCGCTACCTGCATAACAATGTTTTAGCGTTTAGATGGTATTTTTGGTTGTTGTGCTATTAAGAGCAACGTAAATCAATTTTTTTAGCTTAGATACTATAAAATAACCATTAAAATCAATTATTTAAATGATAAATATTTATTTAATGATAAAGCTGACAGAAGGCCGCGGTTTTTTACAAAAAAAAATAATTTAACCTGTTGCAGTTTAGAAAAGCTGCTATAATCAGCTTGTACTCATAGGATTTTAGGCAAGAGCTTGAGGTTATCTTCTAGATAAATCAAGGGTTTAAGCCGATGCGCTTAGCAAAAAACACTTGAGTATATATCAATTAATCGGTGATGACACACGTCTCGCCAACAGTTAAAGAGTTAGGAAAATTTATGTCAGAGAAAGTTGAAGGCACTGTAAAGTGGTTTAATGAAGCTAAAGGTTTTGGTTTTATCGCTCAAGACAATGGCGGACAAGACGTATTCGCTCACTACAGCGCTATCCAAGGTAACGGTTTCAAAACTCTAGCCGAAGGCCAAAAAGTGTCTTTCATCTTAGGTGATGGCAAAAAAGGCCCACAAGCTGAGCAAATCGAAGCTATCTAATCTTACTGATTATTGAGTAAACTGATTTATCAGCCAACTTGATACCATAAAGATGATAGATAAGTATTGATTCCTTTGTTTGTTAAAACAATAAAAATACTGTTTAGACGTTAAAAAAAAGCAACCATTCATCAGGTTGCTTTTTTCATGATGTTTTTTTGAGGAAGTGACTTAAATTCTGTAAGTTTGGACAAACCGTGATTATTTATTGTTGACAATAATGCTGTTATCTTAATAGAGGATTAGTTTAAAAAAGTTTTTAGACGTTAAAACCAAATAAAAAAGGCGAGTGTATGCAGTGGGAAAAATGGTTTGCGATTGAATGGCAGCAAGTGCTCGGTATTTCACTATCAGCGCTTGGATTATATGGCGGTCTTATCGTATTTACGCGACTGATGGGGTTACGCAGTTTTTCTAAGCTTTCAAGCTATGATTTTGCCATGACCGTTGCTATCGGTAGCATACTGGCGTCAACCATCTTATCTGACAGCCCATCTTTGGCTCAAGGCTTAGTGGCCGTTGCGGTATTGTTTCTTATTCAAGGTACCATCTCTGTCATTAGGCGTAAGTCTAAGCCTCTAAAATCACTGATTGATAATCAAGCAATTATCTTAATGGCGCACGGAGAGTATTTTTGCGATAATTTAAAAGAAGCCAATCTAACCAAAAGTGACGTGCAAGAAGTATTGCGTAGGAATGGATTGAAAGCAAAGAGCGAAGTATTCGCTGTTATTATGGAAACAACCGGCGATATGAGCGTTATTAAGAATGATAATACCGCGCCTGACTGGTCACTGTTTGACGACATTCGCGACAGCCATTTGCTAATTAACTCTAAGAGTAAATCTGATAACCCGCCTATACAATAAAAAGTCGGAAGATGAAATCTTGACATACTCCCACCACTTTCGCTAAGCTCAAGTGGGGGATTCTAAAAGCGTTAGCGCTTAGGCGACTTTCTCACGAATGTCACAAGTTTTCTGTTTCAACGGGCGACCTTTACCGCATCCTCCCTCCGCAGACAAAACGGCATGTCCTGCCGCAAGAATATTTTTAGCTGCATTCACATCAGCATTTGCTTTATGCCCGCATTGGATGCACTCAAATTTAGCTTGAGTGCGTCTATTTTCTTTAGCGATATGCTTGCACTCAAAGCAGGTTTGGCTGGTGTAGCGTGGGTTTACTTTAATGAGCACCCCGCCTTGCCAGTACTGCTTGTACTCAAGCATATCAATCATCATGCCCCAGCCTTGATCCAAAATGGATTTATTCAATCCTGACTTGGCTTTGACGTTGCGCCCATGCTGAGTAGCAGAGCCACTAGCAGATTTCGACATATTGGCTACTTTTAAGTCCTCACAAGCAATCATGGCGTGGTTTTTGCTGATTGTGGTGGTGATTTTATGCAAGTAGTCATGGCGGATATTGGCAATATGATGGTGTAATTTTTGAATCT
>NZ_DJUD01000057.1:0-126059 GCF_002439405.1 Psychrobacter sp. UBA6291
ACTTGGTGTGTTAATCTAAGATATTATTTACTTGAGGAAGTCCCATGTCCTTATTTGCTATTATCGGCCACGATGTTGCTGGCAGCAGCGCCCAACGTCAGGTAACACGCGCCGAACACGTTGCCCGCCTGAAAGTATTACAAAGCGAGCAGCGACTCATTATCGCAGGTCCAACGCCCATCGAACACGGTAAAAGCGAGATGTCAGGCAGCTTGATTATTGCTGACTTTGACTCCCTCGATGCTGCGCAAGCATGGGCGAGCGCTGAGCCTTATCTGCGTGATGGCGTCTATAGCCATGTAGATATCAAGCCGTTTGTGCAGACCTTACCTGAACCTACTGACAGCGCCGCAGATAAACCAGCAGACAAGCCAGCAAATAAGGTAACAGTATCGTGATTCAGCAGTTATTATTAAATGGTTCTGTTTCTAATCATACCAGTGAGCACGTTCTTGGCCGCGTCGCTAATCTTATTGTTGCGAGCTTGTTATTACTTGCTAGCTTATCAGCACAAGCAGCACCAACTGTGACCAATGCTGATCCTGCGGCAAGAACGGCTCCGCTTGCGCCAAATGCTGTATTAGCGCCCAATACTGTTAATCAACTAGCGTTACCAAATACTGCCTCAAATACGGTCTCTGCTACAGCAGCGAACCAAGCTACTAGTGCTCAGCCTGCGACCAATATTAGCGACACTTTAGCCGCGCAGCTACAACCATCAACTAAAGCGCTCTCTGAAGCCAATCAAGAATTGCTAAGCCGTAATGCCCAGCTTCAGCGTCAAGTCAATGACTTACAAACACAAGTAAACGTTTTGGTTTATGAAAGCAAAGGTCAATTGTTTTTATACGGCGCATTTACGGTGTTAGTGAGCTTATTGGTTGGGATATTTATTTCGTGGTTGGTGTTTGTCCGCCGTGACCGCTGGTAGTAAATCCTCTATAAATGTGATGCTTTATGTCCAAATTTGTGTCTAAACCTGAGTCTAAACCGGCTATATCCAAGCCTACCTCTACCTCTCTTGCCACTTATAAAAAAGCCACCAAGCCCCCTAAGAAACCCGCGCCGCCAGATGTGATTACCCCTGCTAAGATTGGATGGCAAACCGATGATGCTGGCAATCAAGTGCCAGTATCAGGGGAGTTTGGCGATGTGTATTTCTCGCACGCTGATGGCTTAGCAGAATCTCGCCATGTATTTTTAGCCCATAATCAATTACCCGAGCGCCTAGCAAACCTTGCTGATAAGCAATGCTTTACGATTGCTGAATTGGGCTTTGGAACGGGCTTGAATTTTTTAGCGACATGGCAGCTTTGGCGTGAGCTTCGTGCTCAGCAGCCGCAGTTAACAAGCGCGCGCTTACACTTTATCACCACTGAAAAATACCCCATACCGCTTAACGACTTAACGCAGATACTCATTTTATGGGCACAACGCGCCCCTGAACTTGCCGAATTGATTAAAGAGCTTTTAGCCAACTACCCACCGCTGATTGCGGGCTGTCATCGACTAAACTTTATTGACGATAATATCACGCTTGATATTTGGTTAGGCGATGCGGGCGATAGTTTGGCAAGTCTGGCTAGTTTTGAGAGCTTAGCTACTTTAAATACTGAGACTGCTATCAATCGTCCTTACGTTGATGCTTGGTTTTTAGATGGTTTCGCGCCTTCTTGTAATGAGAGCTTGTGGGCGGAGTCGATATTTACCCAGATGCAGCGCTTATCTCGTACTGGCACCACGGCCGCTACTTATAGCTGTGCTGGTATTGTCAAACGTGGCTTGCAAGCGCATGGTTTTAGCATTAAAAAGGTAAAAGGTTTTGGGCGCAAGCGCGAGATGTTAACGGCAGCGATGGCGGACAATACTGAGTTCTTACCTGATTCTTTAGCACTGAATGACGATAACAATATTTGCGTTTTGCCACACCCTCATGACCATACTCCTAATCATACAGTGGTTATTGGTGCAGGCGTTGCGGGACTACTTACGGCTTGGACGCTGGCCAACCGCGGTGTGGCTGTGTCGGTAGTAGATAAAGTCGCGCCGCTTGCTGGCGCCTCTGGCAATCCGCGCGCCCTCCTCGCACCAAATATGACACCCATTCATCATGTGTATGAGCACTTGCACTCTATCGGCTATCTCTATAGCGGCAGGTTGTACCGTTATTTCAATCGGCAAGCAGCGCTGCAGCAAACGCCGCCAATACTTGAGCAAACAGGCGCGTTAGACTTGCTAATCAAAACCAATATCGGAACTGTGCAAATTGCCGATTATCCCAATGAAATGGCAACCACGGTTACGATTGAAGAGGCGCGGCAATTAAGTGGCTTAAAAACTAAAGACTTAACGGACAATTTATATTTACCACAATCTGGATTGGTCAATCCACAAGCGCTAAAAACGCTCATCCTTAAGCACTCAAATATCAATTATCAGCAGCTTAGCGTTACTGATATCAAAGAAGCTGCCAATAAAGTGACGGTGATTGGTGAGAAAGAAAGCGGTATTGATGGTCAAAGTTCTGTCACTATCTGCGCTGACAATATAGTGATTTGCGCCGCCTATGAAAGCCATCAATTAGACAAACGTATTGTTGAGTGCCGTACTATTCGCGGGCAATTATCTTGGTTTACACCTACTGCTGAGCAAGTTGCGGGTTTGCCTAAACTACCGCTCAAATATAGTGGTTATTGCGCGCCCTTTATCGGGCAAAGCGGCGATGCTGAGATAAATAACATTCGCGACAATGAGCCACAGTTTTTATTAGGTGCCAGCTTTGTAGATGCTGACGCCAGTATTGATATCCGCGAAGAAGAAAATCAGCAAAATTATGACAAATTGCTTGAGGATATTCCTGAATTAAGCAATGTCTTGCCAGACGATACCAGCGCATGGCAAGCGCGCGCCGGTGTGCGTACGCAAACGATTGACTATCATCCCTTGGTCGGACGACTTGCCCAAAGTCGCCGCATTTGGACGCTCTCTGCGATGGGGGCAAAAGGTTATGCCTTAGCACCGATATGCGCCGAAGCATTAGCAGATATGATGTTAGGCTGCTTTGCGCCTTTATCTACCGTTACCTTAGCGCGATTATCACCCAATCGGGCGCGATTGCATAAAGCGTAAAAAGTAACAATTTAACGTTACGCTAACTTTTATCAATATTTATGAAAACGCTCTTAAAGCTAAGGCATGTATTGATAATAGTATAGAAGCAGGCTTAAAGAATAATGCTAGACTAGCCTTAAAGTTTAAAACACTTAAATAACGATTATAAATGGATAGCTGTCTATTATGAAAACCGATATTTTTACCTTAGTGAAATCAAAACCATCCTTTAAAGCGATTTCTGTCACTCTATTAGGCCTATCCCTACTAAGTGCTTGCCAAAAGACGCCAGAATCTGAAACCGCCGAAGAGATTGCTGCTGACACAACCACCCAAACGACGCCAATAAGCTCTAATATTAATGCACCGAAAGTTGCTGAAACAAAGCCAAGCGCTACTGATTCGGCAGCCACTTTAGAGCAAGATACAAGCTCAAATGAATCAGAAAACGAGCTTAGCGCAGCGGATATCTCAACAAGTAGTGCTGCGATAATGCCCAATCCAGAACAAGCCATCAAAGGCGCGCAAATCACTGATGTCAATTATCGCAGCGCTAGCGGTGAGACGTTATTTGTTATCTTTGAAACCTCAGAAAAAGGCGTACTTAACGCTATCGTCACGTTGCCAAATAAACCAGAAATGACCTTGAGTGCGCCAGAAGGCCAAGGCAATAACCCTACTTATCGCTCAAACGATGGAAGTATTCAGCTGGTCAGTCATGGCGGTGGTAGCAGCATTGATCTTATTCAAAACAACAAAACGACCAGCTTTGAGGCCATCAGTGTAGAAGCAGAAGTCATTACCGAATAGTTTTTAAATAAAAATTTGGCTTAAAACCTGTCGAAAATAATAAATTAAACCCTAAAAAAGGCGGCAAATACTTATCATATTTGCCGCCTTTTTTACTCTACTTTACCTTTAACCAAAACCAGTGGTCTTGCTAAACAGACCGACCAGCCAGCTTATCATCGCCCATAAGCCCCAACCAATAACCACAATAACGATTAATCCCAATAGATCAGGAATATGCAGGTATAGCCAAGCAACGATAGGATTACGCCAAAAGAACGCAAAGCGGCTTTGCTGCTGCCTATCTTCTAATGATTGATGCAAAAACGGCCGATCCATATGCATGGTTTCGGTAATGCCATATTCATCGTGTAGATGCTCGTGCACGATGCTCAATGTCTTACGACTGGGCCGAATAAAAATATCGAGCACCGTACCTATACCCGGTACAATACCAACCACCATATCAATCAGCGCCAATCTAACCGCTGGGGTCATTTTATGCGCAGGTACGCCCAACTGCCGCCCTAATATAAAAGCATAGCTGGTCAACGCCAGTCCTGCCAAATCTCCCGCCAGCGGAATGGTCGACAGCGCCGCATCAGCCCCCATGCCTTGTTTGGTAAAGGGAATACGTACGAGCGAATCCATGGTATTGGCAAATTTCGCCAATTTGCGCTCAGTTTCGATGACTTGTGCGCGTGTTAAGCCATGTTCAGCTAGCTTTGCCTGATAATCGATAACTGGCGCCTTAACATCAGATACCTTTCTAGCTTTTGACTTTGAGAGTTTCTTAAAGTTATCCATTAAAAGTTGTCCATAAACACGCGATTGCGATAAGAGCAAAGACGTAACGCCCTACCCATATATTGGCCAAAAACGCCTGAAAACAGGCCAGTGCTTGACGACTGGCACAAGCGCTGTTCTGCTTGGCAAACATCATCGCCACGAGCGCCAAGCCAAATACTGGTAACACGCCCACACTGGTTGGCGCAAAGTAATGCCACATGACCGCACCCATAATAACTAAAAAGACGGTTTGCAGCAGCGAGATAATAATCACATCGTAGCGGCCAAATAATATCGCCGTTGATTTGACGCCAATTTTTAAATCATCCTCACGATCCGCCATCGCGTACTGGGTATCATACGCTACTGTCCAGCACATATAAGCGATAAATAATAACCAGCACCAGATATCAGGCGCGCCTTGTATCGCGACATAGGCCATCGGTATTGCCCAACCAAAAGCGGCGGCTAAAAACACTTGCGGCAAATGGGTAAAACGCTTCATGAATGGATAAATAAACGCCAATATAACGGCGCCAAGCGACCAGTAAAAAACGGCAATAGGCAAAAAGAATAGCAAACTGGCACTCAGCAATACCAATACTAAAAACGCGGCAATGGCTTCCTTACCAGACAAGCGTCCATCTGCTAATGGACGGCCTTTGGTGCGGCTGACATAACCGTCGACCTTGCGATCAGCAAAATCATTGATTGCACAGCCAGCCGCGCGCATAAAAATCGCACCGAGCGCAAAAATAACAAAGACTCTAAAATTTGGCATACCTGCTACCATGCCTTGCTGCTGCGCTTGACCCATCGCCGCCAGCATTACCCCCCAAAGCGTTGGCCAGAGTAACAGCTCGATACCTACAGGTTTATCAAAGCGTGTTAGTTGTAGGTAGGCTTGTAATTTGTCATTAAATGTCATGGCGTTTTATTATCATCTATATAAATTTTATATACTTTTTTGCAAGCTGCTAGGTTAAGCGAATAGAAGCGAAAGGGTTCGCGAGCTATTGGATTTGTTGCCACAAATTATTAGCTTCAATGAGCGACAACTCAGGATATTGCTTGCGTAAGGCTTTAATGGCAGGAACTTTTTCTTTTTGTACGGCTTGCTGTCGCAAGAATCTCAAGTAATCTTCAGGGCGACTCAATTCTTTTAAGCGCGCTTCCAATCTTAAAATTCTCGTACGCAGCATAATATTTATCAGTAATAGCGCCGCTCCCATTACCCAAATAATTAGTGTCGACATTCCTTGCTCCTAAATTCACTAACTCTAAAAGTTTAAACTGACTCCATGCATGGTAACGAAAGGTTTTTTAAACGAAATACCCATCAAAACGTATCGCTTCATTATGCCAGCTTTCGCTTGGTTGTTGATGCGCAAGTAATGGTGCGAGCTGCGGGCGTTTAACGACGACGCGGCCTTGGCTTGCACTTTGACTGACGATTGCTTGTGCACTTTGGAGCAATTGTGACTCTTCTTCTAGCGTTGGTGGACGTGCCAATTGGTGCAAGGCTTGCATATGCTTGCCCACTTTCGCGCCTTTACCCGTTTTGCTATCTTGATAGCTATCCTCTGGAAACATAGGATCAAGATATACCACATCAATAGTCTGATGGCTATTAGCGGTCAAACCATTACTAGAATCTGTAAAATCAATACTTTCAAAATAACTCAGCGCATCGGTATTGATAATCTGTAGTCGGCGCATCAGCTTTTGCCAATTTGGTAGCGTACTCATCCGCTGCTGTTCAGCTAGCAAAAACAGCGCCATCAAGGGCTGCTCCTCAAGCATAATGACTTGAGCGCCAGTACTGGCTAATATGAGGCTGTCATGCCCAAAGCCTGCGGTCGCATCAATGACCGTGCTATCCGCTGTAATTTTAGCCGCTTGTAGCAGTAACTCAGACTTACGCCCGGCACTCACCACTCGGCGTTGTAGCTTATCCCATTCGGGCGCCACGCTCAGCCCATCGCTCAGCCATGATAGCTTATCTTTTTCATCTAATACTAAGATAGGCTGGATAGAATGCTGGCTTAATTGCTGGCGGCGTTTTTGATTGAGCTTTTCGCTAAACAACTCAATGTTTAGAACAATAGGCAATTGATGTTTCACTACCAGCGCTTTTAGGCTGGCGATTTGCGCTTGTTGGGCTTCATTAACATAAAAAAGCTGGCAATGCATAAAATCGCTTGATTTTTGTTGTAAACTGCTCATGATTGCCCTCCCTCTTAATGTTTTATGGTTTAAAACGTTACCGTTAACCCAGTTGAAAATGATAACGCCACATCGTTAAAACTTAGCCTGCCATCTGATAGCCAAAACCCCAAGCGGCAATCAGTACTAATACGCCCGTAACAATACGTAGCCAAGCAAAGATTTTAAAGTCACGACGGCTAACCCAAGCGACCAATAAGCGGATACAAAGCAAAGCGACGACAAATGACACCACGGTGCCGATACCCAATACCAGCCAGTCTTCGCTACTGGTCAACACGTCATGGTGCTTTAATAAATCCAACAATGCTGCGCCAACAATGACAGGTATGCCTAAAAAGAAAGAAAATTCCGCAGACGCCTTACGCGACACGCCAAGCCAGAGGGCGCCGATAATAGTGGCCCCTGAGCGTGAGGTTCCGGGTATCAAAGCCAAACACTGCATCAAACCAATCATTAACGCAGTTTTTAGACTGACGTCTTCTGCTTCTTGGGCAATAATCGTTTTAGGTCGATTTTCGACATAAAATATCAGCAGACCGCCGATAATCAGCATAATCGCTACCACGATAGGGTTAAACAAATATGCCTTAATCTCGTCTGCAAAGGTAAAACCTACAATCATTACCGGAATGGTCGCCACAATTAAGCTTAAACCAAGCTGCCTTGGATTACTCATACCTTCCGCTTTACCAGTCAGTAGCCCCATGAGCGCTTGCCAGAGCCTGCCCCAGTAATCATAAATGACGGCTAAGATAGCACCAAGCTGGACTACCACCACAAACAAATCAACTTTTTCCTTAGTCCAAAAGCTCATCAAATCGGCTGATAAAATCAAATACCCCGTACTAGAGATGGGTAAAAACTCAGTGATACCTTCAACGATACCCATGATGAGCGCTTGGATTAATAACAGTATATCCACAGTTGCTTCCCTAAAAAAACAGCGCTAGCCGCTGTTTTATATTGTTGTTGCTTTTATAATCGTTTATACGTAGAAGTACAAAGTACATTGCTTACTAATCATCATGTAAGCACTATGCCTTACCTTGCTCTTTTAGCGTTTTCCATGCTTGATTGCGCAAGTACTTTGGTAAGGCATTAGCCGCATCGCTACCGCCTGTCTGTATGAATTGAGCGATACCCAATTGTCCAATCACTACCGCATCTGGCCAAACCTCTTCATGGCAAACTTGTTCGTCATGCGCTTTTAATAGCGGCGCACCGTTACCGACGACAGGCAGATTGGCAGCGGTTTGGCTGCCATAATCAAGTAAGCGCTCGGTATCTTCGCCACTTTCTTGCACGACGGGCTGCATGATATGGTCTATTAGTGCATATTGCCCAAAATATACTTGCTGCATACGCGCATCAAGCGCGCTATAAATTTGCGTCAAACCATACCTTTGATGCGCACACTGGGCAATGGCTTGTAAGCTAGAAACCCCCACGCAAGGAATATCATGGGCGACAGATAAGGCTTGCACCACCGCTGTATTGATTCTGATACCGCTAAAAGCACCGGGGCCACGGTTGAATACCAATGCTTTTATCTGCGCCAGATTGAGCTTAGCTTCAGATAAAGCCGCATCTATCATTGGCAAAATGTGCTGAGTTTGCTCACGTTTGCCTTGTTCGGTATGACTCGATAGCACCTGACCATTGGCATCTAAAATCGCGATCGAACACTGCTCAAATACGGTATCCATTGCTAAAAACATCATTACCTCGGCTTATTTTCTTAATACCACAAAACATGCGCTCATCAATCAGCGCCTATCATAGCATTTAGGATAAAAGAATTTTATCAATTTCTAAACTTTCCTAGTGCATCCATCAATATTTATGCAAATACGTCAGACATAAAAAACCCCAAAACTATTTCAGCCTTGGGGAATTTGTTAAAAAGTAAATACTATATCAATCTGAGCGTCTATTCATTAAAAGCGCGTTTTAAACTTCTTTGGCGCTTGGTTTTGTAGCTCTTGCATCTGTTTTTGCATCTCTTCGGTGCTCGGCATATTGTTTGGGTCCAGTCCCATCTGCTTTGCCATCTGCGCGGGATTTACATCTTTGGCACCGCCTTGCTGACCGCCGCCAAATAACGGACCGCCGCCACCAGCACCGCCGCCGCCCATCAAGCCTTGCATCGACTTCATCATTTTACTGATACCTTCAGGCTTAGAAATCATTTTCATCATTTTTGCCATTTGCTTGTGCTGCTTGAGCAAACGGTTGACGTCTTGAATCTCACGTCCTGAACCTGCGGCAATACGGCGCTTGCGGCTTGGGTTAATCTTATCGGGATTCTTACGCTCAAACGGCGTCATTGAATTAATCAAGGCTTCCATTTCACGTACTTTTTCTTCAGGCTTAGCGTCTTGCACGGCTTTTTGCATATCAGAGCCGCCCATACCCGGCATTTTATCTAAAAAACCTGCCATGCCGCCCATGCTTTTCATTTGCTGAAACTGGGTCAATAAATCCTCAAGGTCGAAGTCGCCGCCCTTTTGCATCTTTTTCGCCATTTTTTCCGCTTTATCACGGTCGATTTTTTGCTCGACTTCTTCGACCAAACTTAAGACGTCACCCATACCAAGGATACGCTGAGCGATACGCTCAGGGTGGAATAGCTCGAGCGCGTCGAGTTTTTCACCGCGACCTAAAAACTTAATCGGTTTACCAGTAATGGCGCGTACAGATAATGCTGCACCGCCGCGCGCATCACCATCGGTCTTGGTTAAGATAACGCCAGTCAATGGCAGCGCATCGTTAAAGGCTTTGGCGGTATTGGCCGCATCTTGCCCGGTCATCGCATCGACGACAAACAAGGTTTCAGACGGGTTGACCGCCGCGGTCAACGCCTTGATTTCAGCCATCATGGTCTCATCGATAGCCAGACGACCAGCCGTATCAATAATCAGAATATCTTGATATTGGATTTTAGCTTCTTCGATAGCGCGGCGGGCGATATCAATCGGATTTTCATCAACTGTTGAATTGACGAACTTGGCATTGACTTGTCCTGCTACTTGCTCAAGCTGTTTAATAGCTGCTGGGCGGTAAACGTCGGCAGAAACCAGCATCACCTTTTTCTTATGACGCTCTTGCAAAAACTTCGCCAATTTACCAGCGGTGGTGGTTTTACCCGCCCCCTGCAAACCAGCAAGCAGATAAACAACCGGCGGTTTACCCGTCATCTCAAGTTGCTGATTGGCACTGCCCATCATTTCGGTCAGCTCGTCATGGACAATTTTGACAAAGGCTTGTCCTGGCGCCAACTCTTTGAGCACTTCTGCGCCAAGCGCTTGCTCTTTGACACGTTTGACAAAATCACGCGTTACCGGTAGCGCAACGTCAGCTTCTAATAGCGCCATGCGCACTTCGCGCAGCGTGTCTTTGATATTATCTTCGGTCAACTGCCCAGTACCGGCGATATTACGCAGGCTCGATGATAAGCGTTCGGTTAAGGTATCAAACATAAATAACTCTCAATTAAAATAATTCTTAGTGAAAACAATCTTTGATAAAAGCAATTCTTAGTAAAAACACTATGACAACAATACGTCGTCAAATTTGGTTCAGCGTTGCTTGCTGATTTACATGATTTGGCTATGCTACAGACGATTAAAAAGTAGCATATTATCAATACTATAGCATTAAGAGGCCATAAAGCTTATAGTCGTTTTGCAAATGGCATTTTTCTAATAAGCGCTGCTGTGCTACAAGCGCTATAATCAATCCGTAAGATGGCGCTCAATTGCTTGCCATTTTATGATAAATTGGAGAATTATTCTAATCATTCTGATAATACCATTTTAGCATTCAACTGAGCGGCGTTTGTGCGCTCATCATGAGATGAGGTTCTTTATCTTGCAACTTGCATTTTTACTGGCTGGCATGGTTTATATTTTGGTCAGCATCTACATCGGCTGGGCGCTGATTCACGATAAACCTATCCACAAGGGCGTGAGCTTAGGTTTATTGGTCGTCGGCATGCTCGCACATGCCGCACTACTCTATCCACATGTGGTCACGCTTTATGGGCTAAATTTCAACTTGTTTAATACCATTAGCCTGATCAGTTTATTTTTCTTATTTTTCTACGTTATTTTTAGCTTATACCGCCCTATTGTCAGTCTTGGTATTTTAGCAGCACCGACGGCACTAGTTGGGATGATTATCGGTTATATCGGCCGCGCGCCCTATCGTCCGATTACAGACATCAGTGTCGGGTTAGAGGCGCATATCCTACTATCACTTGCCGCCTATTGTGTGCTGCTGATGGCAGCGCTGCAAGCGCTATTTTTGCGCTTACAAATACGCGAGCTTAAACACCAGTCGATTCATCGCTTTTGGGTCAATAAACTGCCGTCCTTGCAGAGCATGGAAAGTCTATTGTTCGACATGCTATTGGTCGGCTTTGTGTTGCTCAGTATCGCGCTTGGCATTGGCTTTGTTTATGTAGAAGACCTGATGGCGCAGCATCTTGCCCATAAAACGGTCTTTAGCATGTTATCTTGGCTGTTATTTGGCGCATTATTATTGGGTAATTGGCGCGCAGGATGGCGTGGTAAACGCGCTGCCAATATGACCATTTATGCGTTTATCTTATTAGCAATTGGCTTTGTCGGTAGCAAGTTTGTGTTAGAGATGCTGTTATAAACCCAGTTCTGCGATATTGGTAATTTGATTAAAAAAGGCCGCCAGTATTAAATACCAATACTGGCGGCCTTTTTTACGCTCTTCTTTTGGTTTAACACCGTCTTAAAAAAAAGCTAATTAAAAACCACGGTTTTATTACCTGCCACAATCACGCGGTTTTGTACATGCCAATTTACTGCGCGCGCTAAGACATTACGCTCGATATCACGGCCAATAGCACGTAATTCTGCCACTCCTTGACGGTGAGTGACACGATGGACGTCTTGCTCAATGATAGGCCCTTGATCTAGCTCGGCTGTCACATAGTGCGCAGTCGCGCCGATAAGCTTGACGCCTTTTTCATAAGCCTGACGATAAGGATCAGCACCGACAAAGGCGGGCAAAAATGAATGGTGAATATTAATGATTTGCATCGGCCAACGCTTGACAAAATCAGATGATAAGATCTGCATATAACGCGCCAATACCAACAAGTCATTGCCTGCCATCAAGGTATGAATCTGCTCTTCTGCTTCGGCTTTATTATCCTTGGTGACTGGCACATAATGAAAGGTTATACCAAAGTTTTCTACCGCTTGGCGCAAGTCCTCATGGTTACTAACGACAGACGTAATCTCGCAATCGAGTAATCCGCGCTGATGCCGCCACAGTAAATCTAATAGCGCATGATCGAACTTTGATACTAAAATACCAACCTTGGTTTTAATCGCATTATTATGTAAGCGCCACGCCATATTATGGCGCTTAGCCACCGTATGCCCAAAGCTGGCTTCAAAGTTATCTATAATCTCGCTCAAGCCTGCTAACGCAAACTCCAAACGCATAAAATATTGACCACCTTCGTGAGCGGTTGAATACTGATCAAGCGTAATAATATTGCCGCCATAACGATGAATAAACTCAGATACGGCTTGTACGATACCCGCTTGATCGCGGCATTTAATCAATAGCGTCGCGGTATCAATAGCAGCCGCAACCGGTGAGTTTTGAGAATTTTTGCTCGACTTTATGCTTGCTGTAGCAGTCGTGGTATTGTCTGACATAATGCGCCCAATTAAAAATGAAACGTGCTGCTTACTTTGAATATGGTTAGCAGCATAGGAAACCGACTATTCTAATCGCTTTTGCAGAACTTTGCTGATTGAGTTGCTTGTATTTGGTTATTGAGATTATGAATACAAAAACCCTAGCACAGAGCTAGGGTTTTTGTAAAAACACAACTTAGGATATAGTTATATAAATATCATTCAAGTTTCAATAGTTTAGAGAACCCAAATCCATTATTGATAATGGTAACTGTATCCCCCGTCTTATATGCACTGTCAAAGTCCATAATATATGAGTTGTAACCTTGCTGATGCTTATTAAACGTTATTTTTCCATTCCATAAAATGGAATAATTAGGTGAATAAGGTGATAGTGTTACCTTGGTTTTCCCAGCTTGAGCGTTGATATTTATATTCATACTATCTACACACGAGGCACTACCTGTGCCAAAAGGACTAGCATTGCCGATCCAAGGTGTATTAATGCTTGAACCATTAATAACAAGATCGCTTTCTGCAGAAGGCAGTTGATAGTTAATACTCTGTGTATTTTCACTACCATTTAAGAATGTAGTAGCATCAAACTGTACTTTAACCCAGTTAGAATAACGCATTGGATAGCGAATCTCAAAGTCAGCGCGACCTTCTTCATTGGTGACGAAAGTATATCCATCATCTGATACTGTACCGCCAATAATAGCTACGGGGTTAATAGCTTCAAGCGTACCATTACCATTCTTATCTTCATTTAAAACAGGGTTATTATCTTTGTCTAAAGTATAGTTATAGTTTGAGTCTTCAGTAGACTTCCAGCCAGACTGTAAAAATACAGATGTCTTTTCAGAGAATATTTTCGGGTCTGGCGTAGTTGTAGCGCCTGAAGCTGACACTTCATCAGCAGCTTGATACGTTACTGTGCTGTCTAGCAAGCAAACTCTGCCTTGAGCATATTCCGTTGCATAAGACTTTATAGAGACTTCTTTATTCGGTACAGCACGACCTGCACCATCCATCACAGAAATTGAACCGCGTTTCGTATAATAAATAGTATCAGAAGTCACGACGTTACTAAACGCTAAAGTGGTATATACAGCTTCTTTTGAGACTGTGATGTTAGTTGATGCTTCAAACTTGCCAAATGTTTCATCCAATAAACGTGCATTGATTTTCACACCACCGATAGGAGAACTGGCATTGGCTTTATAGACGACTCGTGCCTCACCTCTGCTATTTGTCACTGCTGTCGCAGCCGACAAACGACCTGCTGAAGAGTCTGACGCACGGCTAAAGACGACGGTTTGACCTTCGACTGGGACATCGTTTTTATCTTTTACCGTGGCCACAATTTCAGTACTACTGCCTGGAGTAATAACAGACTTCACCGCTTGGAATAGCATTTTAGCAGGTGTTGTAGCACGGAAACGTGTATCAACTGTCGTTTGATAACGAGGCTGACCATTGATATTTTCACCGAGAACTGTTGCTTGTAATACAGCAGTACCAGCAAGATTAGATTTTAGCCATACTTTTACGGTAATGATATTGCCTTGAATATCAGTTGCCTTAATAGGCTTAGTTACAATAACCTTATCAGTGAACTTATCTAAATAGTTCGGAATCAAGCTACCAATAGTCGTTTGCACTTCAACTTCTTTACCGACAAGAGTTGCTGCCTGTTCTGCACTATCAGCACGAATTTGAACATTAATTAATTGTGGCTCATCGACATTATAAACGTCTTCAATATTAATAAAGCTGATACCTGCCTGCGAAACCTTAATCAGCTCAATACTATTTAAACTACGCTGAATATTGATACTATTTTCACCCAAAGCGCGAGCAAATACACGTAAGTTACCATTGCTATCAAAGGTCAAATCAGCTTCGTTAATATTAAACACCGCTTGACCATCTGCATTGCTAATAGCAGTTGCACTAGAGTGAATAACATCACCGTTTGCGTCGACCAACTCCATACCAGCATTGGCAATAGCACGTCCTGCACCATCTACTAATGTGGTCGTGATAGTAGTAGAAGCGCCATCTTTTAGATTGGCTTCTGTAGCTGCAATAGTAATCTCTGTACCGATAGCTGATAAGCTTAATGACTTCTCTTCACGCACTTGCATGCTGACCTTGCCATCTGCATCGTATTGCGGTGTCACGATTTTAGCATTAATCACTACGCTATGATTTAGACGCGAATTGATAGAGTTGGCTGCTAGGATGACGCCGACATCGATCTGACCATTAGCATCAGTGGTTACCATACTTGGTGTGGTTAACGCCGCACCACTGGCCTCTAAGTCTTCAATACTTAACTGTACAGGTACTCCTGCCAAGATACCGCCTTTGCTGTCAGTCACACGGAAGGTAGCATTGGTCTGATCACCCCCAGTGTTTAAAGTAGACTTATCAGAGGACGCTATGAGCTGATAACTATCAATCGTAGCAGTATCTACTGCAACGATGTAGTTTTGCTCTAATTTGACGTTTTCGGCTGTTGTCGTAGTCGCCGTTAAGCGAATACCTGCTTCTAAGATAGCTTGGTTAACATTAGCACCGTCTTCTAGTGTTAGGTCAAATGTCGCCAAACCATCACCATTCGTTGTGGCAGTATTATTGGTTACAGTGACGCCAGTTTGTATAGGATCATCTACACTTAAACGAACCTCACGATTGGCGATACTACCCTTTTTATTCTCTACACGCACAAATACTTTAAATGTATCACCCTTCTTATTAACGACTTTATTTGCACCAATCGTTATATTTTCTTGCGTCCCACTTGCATCTGGGGCCATCGTCTCGACAATGCTGGTTTTCGTAGCAATATTATTGTTCTCATCGGTTGCTGAGAATACAACTTTAAAGTTACTGCCGATAAGTTTTTTCTGCTCATCGGTTAGACCAGATGGCACAGCAAGTGTAAAGCTAGCTCTTCCCGACTCATTGGTAGTTTGCGTGCCACTAGTGACTAAGCTAACCCCTTGAGCCGCAATGGCAGCAGGGAGCGCTAGGTAAACTGTCTTGCCTGCAATGACATTGTCTTTACTGTCTTTGGCTATCACCTCAACCTGAGTCTCACCACCGTTTAGATTCAGTTTTTTCGGTGTGATAGCTATCAAGTCAATCGCGGCTTTAGTCGACTGTATATTGAACTGGATTTCTTGTTTCTTACCTGTCAATGTCTCAGTCAAAGTAGCTGTTAGCTTTTGGTTTTTTAGAGCAGATTTTTGCTCTGGGGTTAAGTTACTCGGTACAGTAACGGTAAAGCCTGCTGTGCCTGTAGCGTTGGTACTGACAATATTAGTCGCCGATCCTAACTTACCATTTACAGTTAATAGCTTTGCCAACTCTTCATTAGCAAATTCTAGCTTGATAGGCTGCCCACCGATACTGATGTTGGTGTTTATAGTACTTAGTGCTGCATTAACCACAACCGTATCGCCTTCGCCATTCAATGTATAGAAAGGACGGTTATTGATAAGATTTGGTGGATTTACTACTGTCAAATCAACCACTGGGGTTAAGATATCTACTTTGGTTATAGCAGAAGTATAAGTTTCGCCTTTTTCGACATACGACAGCTGATAATTAATACCAGTAGATTTAAGCTCGGTACGCTCTTTTGCTGTCAGCCCTTCTGGGATAGTAACTATAAACGTCGTCTCACCACTAAAGTCAGTAGTCGCTGACTCTGCATTGACAGTAACACCATAATCGAGTGCAGCTTTACCTAACTGGATAGCAACTGTCTGTCCATTAACTGGCGTTTGCTTGCCTTTATCCAATAGCTTGATACTTATAGTACCGCTACCGCCAAGCTCACTAATTGAAGGCGTAAGAATAGAAGCAAACTCTAAACTCGTTGCTGGCTGTACCACTTTGACAACTGCATCTGTAATTTTAGCGACTGTGCCATCATCATCCGTTAAAGTAACATTGTATTTAATACCTGATGTAATTAGTGCTGTACGTTGTACTGGTGTTAAATCTTGACTAAGGTTAACAGTAAATGCTGCATTGCCAGCTTCATTGGTTGTTTGCTCATTTCCTTGGATACTGACGCCTGCGACATCACTGATCTCAAGTTTAACTTTTTGCCCTACTGCAACATTACCATTAGGACGTTTAGCAGATACTTGAATAGTAAACTGCTTGTCTGTGACAGTCACCACTTTAGGAGAGCTAATCGAAGTAAGTTTAATATCACTTTCGGTTAACTCTGAACTGATTTTTATAGCTGAACTACTGATACTACTACTTGCACCTGAGGCTTCAACAGCTTTGGCAGTTAGCACAAAACCCTTTTGCGCTTCTAGCTTATCTTTCTGTGATTTAGTCAAACCTGCAGGAACACTAACTTTATAACTGACTACGCCTTGAGCATTAGTCGTTTGGGTCGCAGTACTATCTAGAGTAAGTAAGCCAGAATCAATTAGAGCTTTCGGTAGCATTGCTGTGACGCTTTGGTTAGCAATAACCCCACCATTTTTATCATTCACACGGAAGCTAATGACTGCACTACCACCTGAACTTGATAATTGAACTTTATCACTGGTACCAAAATTAATCTGATACTGTGCTGCAGGGATAACCACAGAAGCATTATAATTACTGGTAGTGACACCATCGTTATCAGTCAAGCTCGCGGTATAAGTAATGCCTGACTTCACTAGTGCTTCACGTTGGGCTTGGGTTAAATCTGGGCTTATATCTACGATAAATGTCACATTACCTGATGCATCAGTCTTTTTCTCATCCTCTTTAACAGTAATACCCGTCATCTGAGCAAGGTTTAGCTTGACGACTTTATCAGATGCTGCACTACCATCTTTGCGTTTACCTAATACTTGAATCGTGAACTGGTCTTTTAAAATATTAACAACTTTAGGATTGGTCTCTGATGTTAAGACCGTTAAGCTTTTCTGTATTTTATTACTGACGTTAATAGGCGTACTATTAGCACTAGTAGTAGCTCCTGATGCCTCAATCAGCTTAGCACTCAAGATAAATCCACTGGCTTTTTCTAATGCTGATTTCTGTGTAGGTGATAGCCCAGTCGGAATACGAACGGTATAGTTCACGATACCTTTATCATTTGTTGTTTGATTAGCAGCAGTATCTAAGGTCAACAATCCTGCATCCACTAAAGCTTTTGGCAGGCTTACCGAGACTTTCTGATTGGCTATAACGCCACCGTCTTTATCATTAACTCGGAAACTAATGACAGTACTGCCACCTGAGCTTGATAGCTCTGCATTGCTGCTGCTACCAAAATTGATTTTGTATTCAGCACTAGGCACAGATGCTTTAATACTATAATTTTCAGTGGCAACCCCATCTTCATCAGTCAATGCAACAGTATAGGCAATACCTGCTTTTTCAAATGCCTTACGTTGTTCTAGAGTCAATGCTTGGTCTATATTTACGGTGAACACAGCATTACCAGCACTGTTAGTGACTTGTTCACCACCTTCAATACTAATGCCTTTGACATTATTAATTGCAAGTTTCACAGGCTTACCTGCAGCAGCACTACCATTCGGACGCTTAGCAGATACTTGAATCGTAAACTGGTCTTTTAAAACGTTTACGATGCTAGGAGTGGTTTTTGCAGTCAGGATGGTTTGACTTCTACTAGGGTCTGCAGTCACAGGAATACGATTACTGCTTGTATTGATACTTGCACCTGAGGCTTCTACCAGACGGGCATTTAGGACGAACCCACCTGCTTTTTCAAGTTCTGCTCTTTGTGTAGGAGATAGCCCTGCAGGTATACGAACCGTATAACTTACATTACCTTGAGCATCAGTTGCTTGGTTTGCTGCACTTTCAAGCGTTATAAGCCCTTTTTGAGTCAAGCTACTTGGTAAGCTTGCTGTTACAGTTTGGTTAGCTATTACGCCGCCATTTTTATCATTAACGCGGAAACTTAAAGTAGTTACACCACCTGTACTCAACAGCTTATCAGTACTACTGCTGCCAAAGTTTAGCTTATATTCAGCCACTGGAATGATAACTGGCGCCTTATACTTATTCGTAGCCACGCCATCTTCATCAGTCAAAGTCACGGTATAAGGAATACCAGACTTCACCAAATCTTGACGTTGCTTTTCTGTCAAATCTTGGCTTAAATTGACGGTAAATACTGCGTTGCCTGATGCATCTGTCGTTTGCTGGCTGCCTTGAATACTCACGCCTGTGACATTACTAATAGTCAACTTAACTTCTTTGCCAGCTGCAGCACTACCATCCGGACGCTTACCTGCAACTTGAATTTGGAATTGACTTTTTAGGATGTTTACAGCGCTAGGAATGTTTTTTACATTTAGAATCGTTTCACTTTCAGCAGTTACTTGGATACGTTCACTATTGATACTACTACTAGCTCCTGAAGCTTCAGTAACTTTAGCGGTTAGGACAAAGCCACCGATACTCTCTAATTTTGTTCTTTGAGCGGCTGTCAAACTTGCTGGGACACTCACACTGTAATTCACCATGCCTTTACCATCAGTTACTTGAGTAGCAGCACTATCTAAGTTTAAGAGTCCAGTTTTAATTAAATCCTGAGGCAAGCTGGCAGTGACTTTTTGATTGGCAATTGCTCCGCCATCTTTATCATTGACACGGAAACTGATAATAGCTTCACTACCGAAACTAGAGATTCTATTTTTATTTTTCGTCGCAAACTTTATTTGATACTGAGATTCAGGGATATACGCTTCGTTTCCATATGTATCCATCGTGACTGCACGGTTTGGCTCTGATAAAACCACCGTATAGCTGACGCCTTTTTCTACAATTTCTTTGCGCTGAGCGGCAGTAAGCGTAGGCGCTACAATTAAACTAACAACTGCACTTCCTGTTGCATCAAATGTAAAACTCTCTGTACTAAGCTTAACACCAGTAACTGCATTGTTAAGCTTGATTGTGCCTTTTGCCCCCTTAATAACGGTTGGCACTTTAGAGTTTTTAGCCGTTGCTGTGATAGTTAGCGGCTTCTCATCTCCATAGGCATTAAGCACTACGTCTCTACCTTTCACATCTAAGACATAATCAGAGATAGGCAGGGATACAGTTAAAGTATTTGTTTCTTGCTTGGTGGCACCATTCTGCTCTTGGATACTGATGGCATATGCAATACCTTCACCTTTTAACAGTGCATCACGCTCAACCTTCGAAAGATTTTCATCTATTTTAATAGAGAACGTTGCAATCCCATCCGCATTTGTGACTTTACTACTGCCACCTACGATAGAAACGCCTTTGATATTATCAATACCCAAGCCAACTTTAACATCCTGAACACGGGCACCCTTGCTGTTCTTAGCAATGACGGTCAATTGAGCACTATCACCATAAGGGTTTAGAGCGTTATTAGAGACTGAGCTAGTAGTGAACGAAGTGCTTATATCAAGTTTACTTTCCGTAACTTGTGTGCCATCACCACTACCTTTTTTATTGACTGAAACCTTGAGTTCCTGCGGTGCGACTGCAGTGCCATCTGCTTTGTTAGCAGTCGCCACTAGAGTAAAGCCATTGGCTATCAGTTTATCTTTATCAGCAACTGCTTGCGGATTGAGCTTCAATGCGTATACCGCATTACCATCACTGTCAGTGGTTTGGGTACTCTGACCTTCGATAGTGATACCGTTATTTTCAGAGTCCACTACCTTTAGAGTCACAGCTTTACCAACCATCGCTCCACCAGATACTTTTTCAACAGCTTTAACTGTAACACTAAAAGCTGCTTGATCATCAGACAACTCAATAATAGTAGGCGCTGTGCTCAGTTTTTGGATAAAGAAGTCAGGCTCAATCTCTGGTGTTTGCTCGCCACCGCCATTATTGTTGCCACCACCGTTATTACCACCAGTACCGGGCTGCACTCCTAAATCAGGTGTAGGAGCAATGACATCTGTGCCATCCCCGCCACCACAACCTGCCAATGCTAATGCACAGGTTAAAGAAGTGAGCTGAAATAACTTGGAAGTCAGTGGTAATGAGCTATAGGACATTTTAAAACTCCGTGATGGCAATCATCTATTTAAGTAAAGATACACACACTTACAATAAGAGCAGTTGTATTAACAGATTGTATTAAATATATAACCGCAACTTTACTGACTTTTGTTATAACTTACAACTAAAAAATGCATCTTTACTATTAAATAATCAATCACATAGCGTGTGCAATTCAGGGTATAATAGCTATCGTTTAAAGCAGCGATTATTATAAAAATATTTGAGTATTCATTAGTTTTATGGTATAAATGTCGGCTTTAAAATTTTCTGAATTGGTTTGCCTGTTATTTGCCTTTAGATGACAGTAATATCAGCTCAACCTTCATAATAGTTTTGTTTGGTGCAAAGCTGCCGCTTGCTGTGTCCATGCCGCAAAAACGTGCAACTTGCCCAGACTGGTATGAGAATCCCTCATACCTCATAGATTAGGAGTTCGCCATGTCTAGAGTTTGCCAAGTGACTGGAAAGCGCCCTATGGTGGGTAATAATGTTTCGCACGCAAACAACAAAACCCGTCGTCGCTTTCTACCAAACCTTCATAACCATCGTTTTTGGGTAGAGTCTGAAAATCGTTTCGTACGTCTACGTGTGTCTACCAAAGGTATGCGCATCATTGACAAACTTGGTATCGACAAAGTGTTAGCGGATCTACGCGCACAAGGTCAAAAAGTATAAGTTAAGATCAGCGGCTTGAGTGGTCGATAATTTTCACCTTCCAAGCTGCTTTTTAGCTACCTCATTTGTAGCGACTAACCTTTTTGCACTCGTACCTATCGTTTGAAGACCCCTCATTTACAGGAAAGCTATCATGAGAGATAAAATTAAATTAGTATCAACCGCTGGTACTGGGTATTACTACACCACTACCAAAAACAAGCGCACTATGCCTGGCAAAATGGAAATTAAAAAGTTTGATCCAAAAGTACGCCAGCACGTCATCTTTAAAGAAGCAAAAATCAAATAATTTGTCATTAAATTATTTTGATAAAAAAAAGGGTTTATCAAAAGATAAACCCTTTTTTATTGCCAGTTTTTTGACTCGCCAACCATTTCAACCATACACTATTTTAACCAGCTACTATATTTCGTTCTTACAGATTTAGAAGATATACATTTAGAAGCTATCAGCCTGTTTAGCTTTAGCTATAGTGAGTGGGCTCTTTATCATAGACATGGGCATGCCACTGGCTCATTTGTTTTTGCATAATGACCTGAATCGCAGCATGAATCATATGCTGACCAATCGCTTGGGTATCACTGCCAAGTATCTCTCTAAGCTTATCAGAAAAATCAATGGTCATCAGCGGTGCTTCTTCTTCCTCGGCGTCACGTAACAGCAACCTACCGTCCGCTGCTTCAACCAGCTCCAACGTGGTCTCTTTAGCAAATCCAGCGAATTGGTCGCGACTATCGTTATCTACTTCTATCTCATTATCAATATCGTATGGCATCTATTTTTTCCTTATTATCCCGGTTTACCTCTATAAAAAGGCGCTGATTCATTTATTAAAGCGCGGTTCTTACAAATATACGGGCAAAACTATCTTACTTATACAATGGACGCTTTGCGCCGACAATTCAAGGCCTGACGCGTAAGTCTTTTTGCATAAATGCTCTTTAATACTACTTATCAAGCTTATGAACGAGCTAAATCGCTCTTAACGCCAATAGCGTAATTTCGCTAAGGTAAATAAGAAAGCGACAAACATCCCCAGATAATACATTTGCTTGAGCTCGAGCGACGGGTCGCGATATTTGAACGGTAAGGCTACGGTAGCGGTGGCGGTCGGGATAATGAGCAACATAAGTAGCCAATTTTCAAAGACATGTAGCCAGCCTTGCAGTCCGGTACCATGGCGCAGGTAGGATAAGCCTAAGAGTAAACAGGCGATAATCAGTAAAATAAACAAACTGTTTGGAAGCTCTTTTGGGAAAATGATATCGGTGATTTTCTTAGAGGAAGTAGGCATACTAGCAAGTGTCCAGTCGCATCATAAAGCGCGACTTATTAAAAAGTAGAAATCGATGAATGCCATAAAGACAAAGTTTTAAAAGATAACCATGTTAAAGCGCTAACAGCAGCCAATTATTAACTATAAGTGCCCATTAACCAAAGCATGGCTATACAAGAGGTTAAATAGCCCAAGCTAATAGCATTCCAGCTTGCGATATGCAAACCTTTGAGTTTATTTAAAACGCGCGAACCAAGCCAGAAAAATAGCGGAATACCAATCATAAATGCTGGCACTATCACTGCTGCATGACGCAGCACTTCTCCGACATCATCGCCAATCAGCAGGCGAAAACCATAACCAGCGAGGCTAAGCACCAAGGCAAAAGCTGCCATGCCTATAGTGAGACCCTTAGGTACTAAGCTTGGGGCTTGTTTTTCTTTTATAGGCTCAGGCGATACTGACGAGTTAATGGGCTTTTGCGTGTTCATATTTCACCTTTATAGGGCTTATCGAGTCCATCGTTATAACCTTAACACTCATACTAATAGTTATAAATGGGGATTAATAACCATTTGCCAAGGCTAATTCGGCGCGCATAGCGTCGATGGCAGATTTATAATCTTCTTGATTAAAAATAGCGGAACCGGCGACGAACATATCAGCGCCTGCTTCGGCAATCGCGCGAATATTGCTGGCTTTGATGCCGCCATCTACTTCTAGTCTAATATCGCGACCACTGGTAATAATACGTTGACGAACTTGGCGAACTTTATCTAAGGTACCCTCAATAAACGATTGACCACCATATCCAGGGTTAACGCTCATCAGTAAGATTTGGTCAACCTTGTCCATCACATAATCTAAATAATGCAGTGGCGTTGCGGGGTTTAATACCAAACCGCATTCAGCGCCACCATCTTTAATCAGCTGCAAAGAGCGGTCAATATGGGCGCTGGCTTCTGGGTGGAAGGTGATAATACTCGCACCCGCCTCTAAAAACTGCTCGATCATACTATCGACTGGCGATACCATAAGATGGACATCAATCGGCGCCTCGATACCATAGTCACGCAGCGCCTGACATATCATGCTACCAAAGGTTAGGTTAGGCACATAGTGATTGTCCATCACATCAAAATGGATAATATCAGCGCCCGCCTCCAATACCTTTTCGACCTCTTCACCAAGTCTGGCAAAGTCAGCTGATAAAATAGAAGGCGCGATAAGATAGGGTTTGGCTGGGCTAGTCATAGTTGAACTACCTATTTGGGTTGGTATAAACGTTTAATAAAAAAGTTTTTAATCACTGGGATTGGTATTTAGATACTACATTTAGACGATTCTTTTAAATAAGGCGTTTTAAAAAAAACGTTAGCGCGGTTTATATTGGCTCTTACAATACGCACGACCGACATCAAACGGACGCTTTGTTTGATGCTTGGTCACACGGCTAGTAACGCGCTGACGCCATAGGCGAAAAGACGATGGTTTTAACTCTTGACGCATCAGCTTAATGACTGCGGTCTCATTTAGAGCGTAGCTGTGCTCTATCGCTTCAAACGGCGTACGGTCTTCCCACGCCATCTCTATCACCCGCGATAATTGCACGGCATCAAGCGCATGAATAGCATCTGTATTAGCTGGCTTTGCTTTGCGAGTTTCTGATTTGATATTTTCTTTTTGAACAACACCAACTCGCTGCTTATTTTTTAAAGTTGCCATCATATTAGCCATATCTGCTTGCATGGCCGCCAACGATAATTGAGCCGTCTGCTGTCGGTTAGCCAGATTTGTCTTCGATGGCACTGTTAGCTTATTCATCATAAAACTTACCTTTAAAAAAGTTTTGCCTATTGGCAAGCTCGCTCAATTTTGCACCAATCTATTTTATAACAATAAAGGCGCTTGGTTAAATAATCAGCGTAACCGTCTGTCAAGTTATATGACAGACGATACGCTCAGCTATTAGACGGCTATTATTTGTAGACAGATATTATTGGACAGGCTTAACCCATTTGCGCCATACGCCAGTGGTGTTCGATATGGTCATTAATCACTGTTTGAATAAAATAATAGCTATGATCATGACCGGCCTGATAGCGTAATGTTAATGGCTGCTTGGCCTTTTCACACGCTGCTTGCAGCTTAGGCGTTTGCAGCTGACCTTCTGCCAAAAAATTATCAGCCGCGCCTTGGTCGACCAAAATACTGGCGTACTGCTGGCCGACTTCTACAATCATCTGTGAGGCGTCAGCTTGCGCCCATAGCACCTTATCATCGCCAAAGTACTCTGTATAAGCGGCCTGCCCCCATGCCGACTCACTGGCGGCACAAACAGGTGCTAAGGCGGAGACACTGACAAACTTACTTGGGAACTTAAAGCCCAATAGTAACGCTCCATGACCGCCCATCGAGTGGCCTGTGATGCCGATACTATCAGTCGGAAACTCTGAGCGTAGTAAATCGTATAATTCATCAACGATATAGCTTTGCATATTAAAATGTTCTGCCCAGGGTGCTTGCGTGGCATCGACATAGTAGCTTGCGCCCTGCCCGACAAAATAACGCTCATCGTTTGCGACATCGTGCGCGTCATTACTTCTAGGAGAAGTATCAGGCGCAATAAATATCATGCCAAGCTCGCTACATTTTTGTTGAAAATGCGCTTTATGGGTGACGTTATCGGCATTACAGGTCAAACCCGAGAGATATAAAACAGCCGGACAACGGCGCCCAGCCAGCGCTTCATCTGGCAGATAAATACTAAAGGTCATCGGCGTTTTGGTCGCGGTGGACTCATGACAATAATAATGCTGCTCGCCATCGAAGCAGCGATTGACGCTGATTTGCTCAATCTTTGAGTTGGTAGATAAACTGTGTTTATAAGAATTATTCATAAGTGATATCCTTTTTATCCGAGATAAAACAAGCGCTGAGTGACAACTGCCCATCTTTACTATTAGCAAGCAAACCGTTAGAGACAAGCAATTAAGTAAAGTCAATTAAAGACAGTCAGTCACTCGAGTAGTATTTTAAAAATTCAAAAAGCGCGCCTTAGTAGCGACATAAATCTAATTTATCAGCAGCCCTTAGTCATTTTCAGGCAGATTATCGATTGCGTTTGCCGTATCAGGAGCTTGAGTAACCTTAACAGAATTCGGCTGATTAGTCATACTAGCGAGTGCTGGACGAGTTTTAGCAAACAACACTTGCTCAAATGCTGGCAGCGCGGTTTCCATTAAGCTACCAATGACCATCTGCGGCTCTGATGGCTCAAAACCCATATAAAGCTCACGTTCTTGAACGCGGTAAGCGGCGTCTTTAAATGCATCAGAAAAACTGGTGTTTTCGCGCAAACTCTCCGCAAAGAAGGCCTGTCCAAAGTAAGTCATCTCAGCACTATTGGTGCAGCCAAATGACATTTTATCAGCGGCGGAGGCGGTAATAATTACCGTTGTTGGTGATGCCAATTCATCGATAAATGAGCCTGAATAGCACGCCGACACCACAATCACTCGCCAGCGGATACCGGACGCATCTAACGCTTCACGCAGCCATGTGGCATCTAAATTATCCATCGCTAATGGTGGATTTGCCAGTTGAATAACATTCTCATCACCATGTGACGATAGGGTAAGAAATAATACATCTTCATCAGCATTCATTTGCTGACCGATGGTTTTTAACCCGCGCAAAATACTGGTTTTTGTCGCAATTGGCTCATCTAGCCACGTATAGTTATTATTAATCAATGCCAGCGAATGGCCACTGGTACCAAAGCGCACGTCAAACAATTCACGCACTTTATTAATCTCAGAACGAAAGACATTTTGGTCTGAGAATCCTGCCACGCCCATAAAATACCAGTCGCTTTTACCGGGTATACTCGGGTCGATACGGTCTAAAGCTTGCTGCAATAATCGCGGCTGCTCGTACAAAGCCGCTTCTTCTAGTACTGGCTCAACAGGAATTTGCTTAAATATCGGCTGGTCGGCGACGTTGCGCTGCCAAATGGTCAATAATGCCACTGCCCCTACTAAGACGATGATTCTCTCCCACCAAGAAATGCGCAGGCGACGGAAAAATATCCATAATAAAGCGAGTGTCTGCCATAAAAACAGCACTAAAAATAAAATAGGTAAAAAAGAATAACTCCAACTTGGCAACCACCCATAGCTGCCAAAAAACTGTACCAGGCTTTGCAGTAACGCTGATAGCGTATCAGCAACCAGCCATAAAATGACAGGCACAAAAACCAGCGCTTGGTTACCAGCGCGGCGAGCTAAAATAATACCGCCGAGCAAAATAATCATCGGCCAAATTAAATAGCTGACCAATCCTTGCTCATTAAAGACGCTACCATTTGCGGCGGCTAACCACGAGAATAGGACATTACTACCCAGTGCCAATATGGCGAATACCGCAAACTGGATAAAGGTGGGTTTTACCCAAGAGAACGCCCGCGTCGACCCGACCAGCATCCACAAGGTGGCAATAATATTGGCCGCGAAATTGAGCGAGAAGCGCTGAAGCGATACGGTTTTTAATGACGCAAGTGACAAAGACTTAGACCTCTAGCCAGTCGAGAGAAATAACGCCAATTTATTATTATTTGACGATAAAATAGGATTGAAAAGCGAGAAATCTAACTTAATATTTTAGCTCGCTAATCTATCGCGATTGTAACGGATTGTCGCTCAAGAGGATAAGGCTGATTTGTAAAAACTGCCGAAAAATTACTCTAAACGTTGATTGACAATCCATTAAAAAAGGAGGCCTTAAAATCAAGACCTCCTTTTATTAAGCAGCAATTATTATCGCATCAATAGCTCATTGACGCGTTTTAGATAAGCGGCTGGATCTTCTAGTTGACCGCCATCGGCAAGTAACGCTTGGTCAAAAATGACCTGCGCCAGCTTGTCAAAATTGTCGTCAGACTGCTCGCTACTCTCTAACTTTTTAATCAGTGGATGGTCAGGATTGACCTCAAGCGTTGGTTTGCTTTCTGGTACATCTTGACCCATTTGCTTCAGCATCTGAATCATTTGCGGTGACAGCTCACCTTCACCAATGACTAGACACGCTGGACTATCAACCAAACGCGTTGAGACTTTAACGTCTTTTGCGCGCGCGCCAAGTACCGTTTTTAGCTTATCAACGACAGGCTTCATGGTCTCTTGCGCTTTTTCAGCTTCAGCTTTTTCGGCTTCGTCCTGCAAGTCGCCTAAATCAACCGCACCCTTAGCAATATTTTGTAGCGGCGTGCCATCAAATTGGGTCAAGAAGTTCATCGCCCATTCATCAACACGGCTGGTCATCAAGATAACTTCGATGCCTTTTTTCTTAAACAGCTCAAGCTGCGGACTGTTTTTAGCAGCTGCTAAATTATCCGCCGTCAGATAATAGATGGCTTTTTGACCGTCAATCATACGACCTTTATAATCTTCAAAGCTGATCTCAACCTTGTCGTTGGTGCTAGTGGCATAACGCAGCAATTTGGCAATACGCTCTTGATTGCCCATATCCTCGCCAAGGCCTTCTTTAATCACATCGCCAAATTCGCTATAGAATTGGGCAAATTTTTCTTGTTTATCGCTATCTTCGCTGTTAGCAAGGCTCGCTAGCAAGGTCAAAATACGGCGCGCGTTACCATCTCGGATAGATTTAACATCGCGCGATTCTTGCAAGATTTCGCGGCTGACGTTAAGCGGCAGATCCGCTGAATCAATGACCCCTTTCACAAAACGCAAATACATCGGCAGCAATTGCTCAGCATCGTCCATAATAAAGACGCGCTTCACATAAAGCTTTAAGCCGTGCTGCTGCTCACGCGTGTATAAATCCATCGGCGCTTTTTTCGGAATATATAAAAGCTGGGTATACTGAACGCGACCTTCAACGCGGTTGTGTGTCCATGTTAGCGGCGCATCCATGTCATAAGTGATGTTTTTATAAAAATCGACATACTCATCATCTTCAACCTCAGATGCTGAGCGGGTCCAAAGCGCACTGGCTTTGTTAATGGTTTCCCACTCGTCGGTCAAGACCATCTGACCGCCTGCTGGCGCGTCACTGTCGTCGCCCTCTTCTTTCACATCTTCTTGCCAGACTTCTTTACGCATCTGAATCGGCAAGCTAATATGGTCTGAGTACTTATTGACCAAACGCTTGATTTTGCCGCGGTCTAGATAATTATCTTCGCCTTCGCTGTACTCTTCTTTTAGATGCAAAGTAATGCTGGTACCGCGCGTCTCTTTGGTAATTGGCTCAACGGTAAAGCTACCGGTGCCGTCTGAAACCCAGCGTACACCTTTATCGGCAGGCTCGCCCGCTTTTCGTGACTCAACGCTAATGGTATCAGCCACGATAAATCCAGAGTAAAAACCAACCCCAAATTGACCAATTAATTGTCCATCTTGCTTTTGCGATTCAGACAATTTGTCGAGGAAAGCCTTAGTACCAGATTTGGCAATCGTTCCTAAGTTTTCGATGGCGTCGGCTTCATTCATACCGATGCCGTTATCGATAAAGGTAATGGTTTTGGCATCTTCATCGACAGCGATACGAATCTTTAACTCGCCGTCATCTTCATAAAGACTGTCGTCATTGGTCGCTTCAAAGCGCAATTTGTCGCAAGCGTCCGATGCGTTCGAAACCAATTCACGCACAAAAATATCGGCATTAGAATAAAGCGAATGCGTCACCAAATGCAGCAGCTGCGCCACTTCTGCTTCAAAACTGTGTTTTTTTAATTCTGGGCTGTCTTTATTAATGTTGATGTCATTAGCGTTTTTATTATCCGCTTGGGTCTGTTCACTCATAAAAACTCCTATTATTGATACCAAAAATGCTGTTACCAGCACGCATAAATCACAAATTTTCAAATACTAGCAGTTTAGCCAATTTGATTACCCAATCTAATTACTAAATTTGATTAGCAAGAAGGCGCTGTAAATACTGCTAGGCTGCCTAATCAGATAGGGGCACGGGTAAAAATTTCAAGATCAAATAGGCTAAACTAAGCTAAAAAAATAATTAAGCATAAAAAAAACCGCCCCAGTTTCCTAAGGCGGTGTTTTTAGATAAATATAGAGCAGCTAAATTCTATCGTTTTTATTTTCTACAGAGATTATAAACAGCTAGGTAAATGACGAGCAGGATCATTCTCACGTGCTGCCATAGCGTCTTCAACGCTCATGCCAAGGGCTTTGGCAACGCCTACGCCATAAGCAGGGTCGCACCAGTTACAGTTGCGAATATGACGATATTTAATAAAATCAAGCGCATCACCCATCGCGCGGGCGGTATTATCAAACAACACTTGCTTTTGCTCATCATTCATCAGGTTAAACAGTGCGCGCGGCTGGCTAAAATAATCACTATCGTCTTCACGGAAATCGTAATGCGCTGCGTAGCCATCAATCTTTAACGCTGGCTCAGCGTACTGCGGCTGATCTTGCCACTGCTCAAAGCTGTTTGGCGTATAGTGTGGACGGCCACCGTAGTTATCATCGACACGCATTTGACCGTCGCGGTGGTTACTGGTCACCGGACAACGAGGTTTATTTACTGGGATCTGCTTGTGATTGACACCAACGCGATAACGCTGAGCATCGGCGTAGCTAAAGAGACGCGCTTGTAGCATACGGTCTGGTGAGGCACTGATGCCAGTCACGAGATTGTTCGGCGCAAAAGCCGCCTGCTCGACGTCTAAGAAATAATTGTCTGAGTTTTTATTAAGCTCAATCTCGCCAACCTCAATCAGCGGATAATCCCCTTTTGGCCATACCTTGGTTAAGTCAAACGGATGGTAAGGTACTTTATCGGCATCGGTTTCTGGCATGATTTGCACGTACATTTTCCACTTCGGAAAATCGCCATTGTCGATGGCATTGAGCAAATCTTCTTGATGGCTTTCACGATTCGAGGCGATGATTTCAGCGGCTTCGGCATCGGTTAAGTTTTTGATACCTTGCTGAGTACGGAAATGAAATTTGACCCAAAAACGCTCATTGTCGCTATTGATAAAGCTATACGTATGCGAGCCAAAGCCGTGCATATGTCTATAAGACGCTGGGATACCGCGATCGCTCATGGTAATGGTGACTTGGTGCAAAGATTCGGGCAATAACGTCCAAAAGTCCCAGTTATTGGTTGCCGAACGCATATTGGTACGTGGGTCACGCTTGACCGCTTTGTTTAAATCTGGAAATTTGCGCGGGTCACGAACGAAAAATACCGGCGTATTATTACCGACCAAATCCCAAATACCTTGCTCGGTATAGAATTTTAGGGCAAAACCGCGAATATCACGCTCAGCATCAGCGGCCCCGCGCTCACCTGCGACTGTACTAAAGCGCGCAAACATCTCCGTTTGCTTGCCCACTTCGCTAAAAATATCAGCACGCGTATATTGAGTAATGTCATTGGTGACGGTAAAAGTACCGAACGCGCCCGAACCTTTGGCGTGCATACGGCGCTCTGGAATAACCTCTCGGTTTAAATCAGCGAGCTTTTCGTTAAGCCATAAATCCTCTGCGAGTAGAGGACCGCGTTTACCAGCGGTTTTGCTATTTTCATTATCAACCACTGGCGCGCCATTACTCATGGTCAACGGCGTCATATCGTAAGGGCATTTTTTATCGTTCATATCGTTCATATCGTTCATGGCCATATTCCTTTAGTTATCGTTGTTGCAAGGATAAAGTGAAAGGTAACCTTCACTATCAAAACCCATCCTAGCAGTTTTGAATCACCTTGCCTCGTTGTGGTATTCCATTACAACCGATTTTTAATTATTTGTATAATAAATTAATCACATACTTTTGATTTATTTTATATAACTATTAACCATTTTCTTATCAACTAAATGCTAACTTAGGACGATAATTTGCTGAAACAATCCTGCTCAGTTTACTTTTGTGACTATCCAATACATAAAGCTATCGCGCTTTAACGCGGCATAGGGCGAATGGTCAAGATTTGCTCACTGCGACCAAACGGCCCGTGCACATCATGCAGCACAGCGCTGGTCAGCCCAATACCGTCATCGCCGTATTGTTGCACCGCTTCGATGCCAAGCCAGCGCCCTTTTGGCATGCGATGCATATGGATTTGCAAATCCGTATTGGGGAACATCCATTGCAATTCTGATAAGCCGAGTCCCAAGCGTGGCACGACGCCATTGGCGGTATCGACCATCCCCATTAGATGTACCAAATCGTCAGTCGTTTCGCCTTCTACCATCTCGACATCATTGGTAATCCATACCATACCACGACCAGCACGGCGGTCGGGCTCGGCAACCAAGCGGACGCTTTCGATAAAACCGCCCGGCCAGCCTTTCATACCATCCCAAACAGGCAAATCCTCAGGCTGATAGAGCGCTTTTTGGTCTTCAAGTCCGGCAATCTCACTAGTATCTTGGGTCAGCAGTCGCCAAGCACGGGCGATAATGGCATCACGGCCACGACTGCTCATGACCGCCTCAATTAGCTCAATCGTTCTACCCGGACGGATACAACGCGTGGTAACGGTAAACTCATCAAGCGGTATCAAGCCTAAAATATCCAGACTGATACGAGCGATACGCATATTTGCTTGCGGCGCATAACTTTCAAGCTCAGCGGTCAGCAGGCCAGTCGCTGGTGCCATATGCTGCTCGTGTTCATTCCAAGCGCCTTGTGCATGTTTGGTTGGCTGATAATGGGCAACGCTAACGCCACCTTCTAGCTGCTCGCGTTTGATAAACTGATAATAAGCTTGCATGAACATCCTTAATCTAATCTTCTTTATTAATGCTGTATTCTCGACCACTTTAATAGGTTGGTCTTTCATAATAACGGTTATATTTAATTTACCTTTAGCATTTACTTGGTAAGCTGTTGTTTTCTCATCATGAGCATGGTGCGACTTTTGGCCATTATAAATAGAAAAAACGCCATGACAGCGATAAGCGCGCCATATAAGACACTATAATCTTTCATAAATTGCGCAGTGTTCAGCACTAGCATGACAATCAGCACAACGATGGTAAACAGATTAATTTTTAATTGTTTATTAATCTCATCAAGCGTCGCTTCTGCTAACACAAAGCCTTTTTTCTGCTTATTCATGCTATTTACCTACTTGCGTGACCGGAATTCGCAGCGCTTTTGGCAAGCTAAAGGTCACGTTTTCTTCGATACCTGACAGCTCACTTGGTAAATCTCCGCCCCAATCTTGCAATTGTTGTAGCACTTCTTGGATTAATATCTCAGGCGCAGACGCGCCAGCAGTAACGCCAACACTTTGAATGCCATCAAACCAGTTTCTATCCATCTCAGTGGCATTATCAATCAGATAGGCGCGGCAATCCATACGCTCAGCCAACTCACGCAAGCGATTAGAGTTTGACGAGTTTGGCGAACCAACCACCAACACCACTTCACAACGACCGGCTAAATCTTTGACCGCATCTTGGCGGTTTTGGGTGGCATAGCAAATATCGTCTTTGCGTGGGCCTTGAATACTGGGGAATTTTTCACGCAGCGCATCAATAACGCGCGCGGTATCATCCATCGAAAGAGTCGTTTGGGTTACAAAAGCCAAATGCTCAGCGTTTTGCACATTTAAAGCCTCAACATCGCTTTCATTTTCGACCAAATGAATTTGCCCGCCGTGGCGACGATTAAAACGCCCCATAGTGCCTTCAACCTCAGGGTGTCCTGCGTGACCAATCAATACCGCATCCATCCCGTCTTGGGCAAATCGAGCCACCTCGATATGTACCTTAGTGACCAGCGGGCAAGTGGCGTCAAATACGGTCAAATCACGGCGCTCTGCTTCATCTTCGACCGCCTTTGAGACACCATGCGCCGAGAAAATCACAATCGAGCCATCTGGTACTTCGTGCAGCTCTTCGACAAAAACCGCGCCGCGATTGGCCAAATCTGAGACCACAAACTTGTTATGCACGACTTCATGACGCACATAAATGGGTGGCTCAAAACGTGTCAATGCTTCGTTCACTATCGCAATCGCGCGATCCACACCAGCACAAAATCCACGTGGATTGGCAAGATAAATTTGCATAAGAGGGCCTATCATTAGATAATTTATGGTTACAGCTTAACGTCAAACTGCTTAACCTCAAAACTTGGGATAACATCCATGCTCTACTTTAGCATAATTTGCTTTTATTGCCTTTGAAAATAGCTCTGTTTCAAATGAACTGAGCATTAACGTTCATTGACACAGCGCCTTTTAATGCAAAAACAGACAATAAATAAGATTAAGTGCTAAAAAGCTTGCGCTAATTAAATAAAAGCGCACCAAGCAGTTTATAATGACGTATCAATGAGAAATCAATACAACTTTATAGCGCCATACTTGATGGCGTTTTTTGTTTTTACCAGCTCAACACTTATTTGCGCCGTTTTTAGCTTTTTATTAGCGCACACTTTACTAGTACCTATTCCATTGTGGCACCTTACATTAGCAAACTATCCATTAGGAAAAACCGTATGACAGGTTCATTATTTATTATTACCGCCGCCTCAGGGACGGGCAAAACATCACTGGTCAAACAGCTACTGGCCACCACCAACGACTTGACCGTTAGCGTGTCGCACACCACGCGCGCGCCGCGTCCCGGTGAGATTGATGGTCAGCATTACCATTTTACCGACGTTGATAAATTTGTCACGGCTATCGGCGAAGGCAAGTTTTTAGAGCATGCCGAAGTGTTTGGCAATTATTATGGCACCTCAGAGCAAAGCGTGCGCGCGCAGCTGGAGGCAGGCGTCGATGTTATCCTTGAGATTGATTGGCAAGGCGCGCTACAAGTCAAAAAGATATTTACCGATGCGACGATGATTTTTATTTTGCCGCCAAGTTTAGCGACCTTACGTCAGCGCTTATCGACGCGTGCACAGGACAGCATGGAAGTCATCGAGCAGCGCTTGGCGGGCGCGGTCACGGAGATGGCGCAATATGTACATTTTGATTTTGTGGTGATTAATGACAATTTTGAAGTGGCATTAACCGAGCTAAAAGCCATTATCGTCGCCGAAAGACAAACCCTTAAACGCCAGCAGCAGCGCTATCATCGCACTATTGCCAATTTGCTAAATAGCCAAGTCGACGAATAAGCAAAGAAAACCTAGGAGAAAGAAGGTTTAAAAGTGAAAAATCTCGATTTTCGTATAACTAACAGTAGATATAAAAAGCAACTACGCGCCTAAGCAAAAAATGCTATAATGTCCAGCTATCCCCCTTTTATATTTCTGATATTATTTTTATTGAGTAACGGACAAGCGCCGTGACTGATAAAAACAACCGAGGTAGCTATTTATGGCACGAGTGACGATTGAAGATTGTTTGGATAATGTTGATAATCGCTTTGAGCTGATTTTGGTCGCTAGTAAGCGCGCCCGTCAATTGGCCAAGGGTATCGCTGAGCCGATGGTTGACGTCGATAATGACAAGCCTACGGTATTGGCATTACGTGAAATTGCTGCCGGCAAAATCACCCGTGATATTTTAAATCAGCCAGAGCATAACTTTGCGACAAGCTCATTAGATTTGGCTTTGTCGGGCGATCATAGCTTTTAATACAGAGCAGTTTTTAGTAAAGCCTAACTTTTAGCAATAAGCACGACCACTTTATTCCGTGCTGACATTACTAAAAGATAAGAACCACAGCATCGGCTGTGGTTTTTTGGTTATGAAACGACTGATAACACCAAACGCTTGCCAATTTTTGCGACCATTTATAGCGAAAATCATACCACTCAGGTAGAATTTTTTATTTTCTGCCTGACTTACGCGCATAAGAGTTGACATTGAGAACGATTTACGATTAATTAGAGGGTGGTCTGCCCTCTTTTCGCTTTGTGCGTTTTAAGTTAGTATGCTTTGACCTAATAGCTTACTCTTTTGCATAACCGCCGCTTATTCATCCAGCTATCATTTACCCAACAGTCCTGAACCCATTAAAAGTCCGTAGCCGACGAACCGTCCTGAACTGATAAATAGGTATTGGAAAATAGGATTACCACCTTATGACTCAAACCTTGCCCAAACTCAGTCATCCTTTAGTTGATGATGCTCAATACAACCTGCTGCGCTCAGTAGGTTATCTCACTGCGGCTGAACGTAGTGATATTATTGATGCCTGTGAGTTCGGTGATATAGCGCATATCAAAGATAAGCGTAAATCAGGGGAACCTTATATCACGCATCCGATTGCCGTCGCCGAAATATTGGCAGGCTTTCGCTTGGATCGCGATACCATTATTGCAGCAATCCTACATGATACGGTCGAAGATACCGAGGTTACCGCTGAAGATATTGAGCAGCGTTACGGTAAAATAGTATCCAGACTGGTCGATGGCGTGACCAAATTAAAATCATCAACCCATAACAAGCAAGAAAACAAAGCCGCCACCTTTCATAAAATCTTGACCGCTACCCTTGCTGACCCGCGCGTCTTGATTATTAAACTGGCTGACCGCTTGCACAATATGTCGACGCTCGATGCGGTACGCCCCGAAAAACAGCGAACTACTGCACAAGAAACGTTAGATTTTTATGTACCCTTTGCGCGCTTGATGGGCCTCAATGACATTGCCGATTATATCGAAGTGCTTTGTTATCGTAATCTTGATTCTGATATGTATAACAAGCTGTCTGATAAGCTGCTGCAACATGGACTTGGGCGTAATTTTCAAAGAGAAGCCATTCATCGCTACTTGAGCATTGTGCTAAACAACCTTGATCTGAATGGCATGGTCAAAGTTTTAGACAATCGCGTGGTTATCTTCCGGCAGTTTTTCCGTAATCGCGGTGAAATCAATGCGCTACTGCGCCATTATGCGTTTGAGATTGTGCTTGATAACATCGAAGCTTGTGACAAGCTCGCTTATTATCTCATTAAAAAATATCAGATTGATGACAGTCATATCGCCGATAACATTCGGCGTCCGCTGCCCGGTGGCAATCAGTCGCTCACCCTTATTTATGAGCGTGACAATGATTTTGTTAAAGTCACCATCTTAACCAAGCAAATGCAAAACGCGGCAAGGCTTGGCGTTATTGGTGCCGAACACGCCTCCGATGTCAGCCAGTCGGTTATTCAAGCATCACTGCGTAATATGAAAGACTTGGTTGACGAAGACACGTTAGATGCCGACAGTCCTGATTTTTCCGCGGCCGTTTCTACCATTAATGAGCTAATGGATTATCTACATTCAAGTAAAATCATCTGCTACAGTCCGCAAGGCCGCGCTTATGAGCTGCCCCAAGGCGCCACAGCCCTAGACTTTGCTTACGCCGTCGGTCCTATGGTGGGCAATGTCGCGGTCGGTGCCAATGTCGATAATAAACATGCAAAACTCGGGACGGTGCTAAAAAACGGGCAGTTGGTCGAGATTGAAGTCAGCAGTCATTCTGAGCCAAAGGCGGAATGGCTTGGCTTTGTGGTCACCAATAAAGCCCGCGTGGAGATTTTACGTTGGTTTAAAGACTTATCGCCCGCCGATAAACAGCATCATGGCAGACAAGCCCTAGACCGTGCCCTAAAAACCTATCAGAAAAGCCTCGATGATTTAACCGAAAGTGATTGGAAAAACTTAACTGAATGGCGCGGTCTGACAGAAAAAAATGCGCTGTTTGAGCAAATTAGCTCGGGTACGTTACTGCCGCAACTGGTGGTGACGCGTTTGTTTAGCGATGAAGTCAGTGATATGCAGTCGCAAGAAAGCGTTGATGATATGACCCAACCGCAACAATTGATTGTCAACGCGTCAGGTGTTGAGCTTGATTTTGCCAATTGTTGTCATCCGATTTATGGTGACCCTATCGTTGGCCATTTATCACGTCATGGTCTGGTTGTGCATCGCCATAAATGCTTTTCGTTAGACGATATCCGTAAAGACAACCCTTATCAAGTTATCCAACTGCGCTGGCGTAATGATAAAGCCATTAAACAAGGCGACTCATCCGGGGAACATAACAGCAAAATCCGCTTTCCTGCTTACTTAAAGCTATCTATTGCCCTAAGCGACGAGCAAATCAGTGAAGTGATTTATCATCTGCGCCAGTTAAACATCGGGGTCGAAAAGGTCGACGTGCGTAGCAGCGATACCATTATTCATATCGTCGTGCGTAGTCGCAATCATTTAGCGCAAGGCATTCGCGAGTTGCGTTCGCTACTTGGCTTCCCCAATATTATTAGGCTTTATCAATTATAAAAGCCGTTAAAATACATGTTAAAATCTATCCCTTTTAAAGACATTCAATGTTGAGCATTTATTATCGCCTGAAATTTTTGGCCAACTTTTTAACCAAAAAAACATCATAAGGAAATCATATGACCCGTCAAACCATTCAAACCGATAAAGCCCCAGCCGCCGTTGGTACCTATTCACAAGCGGTAAAAGTAGGCAATACTGTTTATATCTCCGGTCAACTGGGCTTTGACCCTGATACCATGGAGCTAAAAGAAGGCTTTGAAGCACAAGCCAAGCAAGTATTTGCAAACATCAAAGCCATCTGTGAGGCGGCCGGTGGCAGCTTAAATGATGTGGTCAAATTCAATGTCTCTTTGACCGATTTAAATGACTTTGCGGCGCTAAACGACGTATTTGTCGCTAACTTAAGCGAGCCATATCCAGCCCGCGCTGCCGTACAAGTGGCGGCGCTACCTAAAGGCGGCGTGGTTGAAATTGAATCTATCATGTATATTGAATAAGACGATTATTGAGCGTCACTGAGTATTACTGGTTTATAATAAATGATAATAAGCTTAGCTTCATGCTAAGCTTATTTGTCTGTGCCTGTTTAGATTTGCGTTGTTGTTACTATCCTCTATTCATTCGAAAAAAGACTGCGAAGCCCAGTTATGTTGCTACAAGTTGCCCTACCCGTGCCCCTTTATCGGGTATTTGACTATCGCTTGCCGGCAAACACGCCGACATTAGCAAATGGCGCTGCCATGGCCCCCATGGCGCTACCACCGATTGGTAGCCGTGTTGAGGTACCTTTTGGTCGTCAAACCTTAATCGGCATTGTCATTGCTCATATTGAAGAAGCGGCTAGCGACGTACCGACGAATAAGCTCAAACCTATTAATAAATGCTTAGATGCTGAGCCCATTTTAGACAACAATATGCTAAAGCTGGCCCATTGGTTGGCGCGTTATTACCACTATCCGCTTGGCGACGTGTTAGCGGTGATGTTGCCAACTCTCGTACGCCAAGGTAAGCCGCTAGATTTACTGACTACCCATTGGCGAATCCTACCGCACGTCACTGATGATGATTTTCATAGCAATGCCAAAAAGCAGAAACAACAGTTTGAGATGCTTAAGTTACACGGCGAGCACGGCGCTAGTGAAGACGTATTATTATTAGAAGGTATGCAGCGACCTTTCTTAAAAGCGCTAGAAGAAAAAGGGCTTATCGAGCGCTATATTGAAGCCAAATCTGCGCCCGCACCCGTTACTTTAGCAAAAATGCCGCTTGATCTAAATGAGGAGCAACAGCTTGCAGTCGATGGCATTATTGCGGCTCATGAAGCCAATCGCTACACGGGGTTTTTATTAAATGGCATTACCGGTAGTGGTAAGACTGAAGTCTACTTGCAGGCGATGCAAGCGGTCTTGGAGGCGGGCAAGCAAGTATTGATACTGGTACCAGAAATTGGACTGACGCCGCAGACGCGCGCGCGCTTTGCCAGTCGCTTTGCCGCTCATATAGTCTTATTACATTCGGGTATGAACAATACCCACCGCCTGCAAGGTTGGCAAGACTGCCGCACCGGTCGCGCGCAAATCATTATTGGCACGCGCTCAGCGGTGCTGTATCCGTTTGCGAATTTGGGCTTAATTGTCGTCGATGAAGCGCATGATGGTTCTTATAAACAGCAAGATACGTTGCGCTATCATGCTGCTGACGTCGCGCTGTATCGCGGCCTGCAAGCCAATATTCCCGTCGTACTTGGTACTGCGACTCCTTCGCTTGAGCATCTAAAACTGGTCGATGATGGCAAGCTTATCGAATACCAACTGCAAACTCGCCCTGGTAACGCCAAACCTGCAACCATGCAGCTGATTGATGCACGCCAGCAAAGCACCCATCAACAGACGACAGACGAAGGCGCACGTTATGATACCGGACTAACCGATGCGCTTATCGGCGCGATACGGCAAACGCTAGAAGCGGGCGACCAAGTATTGATATTTTTAAATCGCCGCGGCTATGCGCCCGTTTTGCTATGCGAAGCGTGCGGTTGGCAAGCGGATTGCCCGCGCTGTGATGCGCATTTGACCGTGCATTATAATAGCCAATCGCAATCCAATTCCTATTCAAACAGCCCTTATTTAAAATGCCATCACTGTGATTGGCAAGCCTATATCCCAACGGTTTGCCCTGATTGTGGCAGTCAAAATTTGGACGCCAAAGGTATCGGAACGACGAGGCTAAGCGAAAATTTGCATGCAATTTTTGCCAATCCACAAACCAGCAAAGAGTTGTACCCCATTATCCAAATCGATCGCGATACTACTAGAGGTAAAGATAGCTGGGAGAATATTTATCAGCGTATCAATGAAGGCAAACCTGCCATCTTAGTCGGCACGCAAATGGTCGCCAAAGGTCATCATTTTCCCAACGTCACGCTTGTCTGCTTGCCTAATGCCGATCGCGGTTTTTTGTCCGCCGACTTTCGCTCGCCAGAGCATACCGCCCAGCTCATGATTCAAGTGGCAGGCCGTGCTGGTCGCGGGGACAAATCGGGGCGCGTGCTTATTCAAACGCTGCAACCCGATAATGCGCTGTTATTAAAATTGGTAAAAGACGGTTACTTATCATTCGCACGTGAGCTATTGCAAGAGCGTAAAATGATGGGCTTGCCGCCGCATAGTTATGCTGCCCTAATACGCTGCGAAGGTAAAACGTTAGCTGCCACCACGCAAGCGCTAAAAGATGCCGTTGGTATTCTTCCAAATGCTCATAATCTTGCTGTTCTCGGCCCTATCGATGCGCCGATGAGTAAAAAGAACAGTCGCTACCACGCGCAATTACTGCTATTAGGCAAAGACCGACAGCAATTACATAGGGTACTCAATCACTGGTGGCAACCTGTACTTGCTTTGCCAAGCGCCAAATATCTAAAACTGACCTTAGATATCGACCCTGTCGGCTGGTAAACGTTCAATCTTAAAACACACCTCGCCAGTTTTAATTATCTCTCTATATATTGCTGTCAATAAAGAACGCTAGCCAAAATTCGCCTTATATCGTTTACTGCCTAGATACAGCAAGCCTTTAGTAAATGTGCTAAATTCTCTATAACTGTCTGGTTATGGACAGCAATCCTAACTTTATAAGCAATCAAAGCTTTATAAACCCTCTATTTCACCTTTTATTATCCCGAGTATTGTTATGAATCAAGAGCGCCCGAAATCTAAACAACATGACCATTCTCATCAGAATGCGGCGATTGATACCCATAAACATGCTCAAAATCATGCAGATAATAGTAATATTCAAGACAGATATACCAAGGATAATCAACACCATCATGACCACGATGAGCATCTAGAAGAGACGGTTGCACCGCGCGACACCAAGGGTTATCAGCGCACTTTGCTGTTTAGCTTTATCATCATTACAGGCTATATGTTTGTCGAAGCCATTGGCGGCTGGCTCACGGGTAGTTTGGCGCTGCTGTCTGATGCTGGTCATATGCTCAGTGACGCGGTAGCGCTTGGCGCGACGTTAATGGCCTTTAAAATTGGTGAAAAAGCGGCTACCCATCAAAAAACCTTTGGCTATAAACGCTTTGAGATTTTGGTGGCGACGGTCAATGGTGCAACGCTGGTTATTATTGCCATCATGATTTTTTATGAGGCGATTAAACGCTTTAACTCGCCGCCTGAGATTGCGACCCAAGGGATGCTTATTGTTGCGACCATTGGTATGCTGGTCAATATTGTGGTCGCTTGGCTGATGCATCGCGGCAGTCGCGGCACTGATACGCATGGGCATGCACATAGTCATAGCCATGGCGACAATCATGTACAGCAAGATGGACAAGCTGAAGCTAAAGCACCAGTTAATTTAAATATGCAAAGTGCTTATTTGCACGTATTAAGTGACTTAATGGGTTCGGTTGCCGCTATCGTTGCCGCGCTTTTGATGATGAGCTTTGGCTGGGTTTGGGCAGATGCGGCAGCGTCAGTCATTGTCGCCATATTGATTTTATTTAGTGGTTATCGCGTGGTACGTGATTCGGTACATATCTTGATGGAGGGCACACCAGAAGGCATCTCGTTGGTAGAAGTCGAAGATAAACTACTTACCCATCCACAAGTTCAAAAAATCCATGACCTACATGTTTGGAGTATCACCAGCGGTCTCAACGCCCTATCGTGTCACGTGGTCGTCGATGGTGAAATGAGTATTTATGAATCGAGTATCTTGATTGCCAGTTTAGAGCAGAGCCTTCTTGAGCTTGATATTCACCATGCGACCATTCAGGTTGAAAGCTTAGCGCATCCGCAAACCAAAACCCATAGCGACGCCTTAGTCTGCGATATCTCCCAGCAGGCGACTGATAGCAATAGTCATATTGGTCACAACCATTAGGCATGATTTTAGGTAAGATTTCTAAGACACTAAACTTTAAACATTAGCTATTAATAAGCCAGATACGACATATCAAAAACAATGCCCTTCTTATAACAATCAATTAAAACTAACCATCCATTAAAACCAACTATCCATTAAAACGTCGTCTATTTATGTTTCATTTATAAGCGACGTTTTGTCAAATAGTACTTTATTAAGTAATGGCAATAACGCAGCACAAAACAAACGAACCAAACTGCTGTTATGAGCCAAATACTCAGCCCCAGTCCCAACAGCGTCATGCGAATCCAAAAATCTAGCGCGCCGTCCATAAACTGTGGCAGATAAACCGGTCCCATATTTGACGCCAGTAGCAACCAAAATCCAAATACTAGCGCCAATCCTGCACCGGTAATTTTTAAAATCACCCTACTAAAACTTCTTAAGAAGCTCCGTCGATTATGATAATTTAGGAAATATTTAGAGCCATTATCCATAAAAACAGCGCCTAAGAAAAAGGTTTAATTTTAAACAAGCTTATATCAGGCGGCTTTTTTCATTGTAATAGGATGTTAAAAATCATGGGAAATTTGGCCGCGTCGCCATATTTTTTATCTAAATTCTGTATACTTAAAGCTGAAACGCCTAATTTGCCACTACTGGATTATTTTCTGCCATGTCGAGACGCTCAGCTCCTTTCGTCGCTCCAAGCTACATTGATGACCCTATCTCAAGCGAGGGTAAAAAGCATGCCAAAGCATTGCTATCGACGCTGCAAGAAGATATTGCCAGCTTTCGAGATGAGCAGTTTCCGCCTGATATTTTGCGGCAAATTCGTGATATGCCGATTTATGAAGGCAATTTAGCCGAAGTCCAAGCTTATCAGCAGCGTTGGCACAATCTGCTTGAGCGTGCGATGGCTTTTTATCCGGCGGCCAATCTACCGCCCGATTACCTGCCGTTACCTGCCAGCCTTGAGATACCGCAATTTATCTACCATGTACAAAGGTTACATCTGACCAAGACCCGTGCCAAAGAATCCAAAAGTTTTGGCTCGGTCGGGGCGCTGACCGATAAATGTGGCGATTATAGTGCCGATGAAATCGCCCGTATGAGTGCCGTATTTGACAATGATGATGAGGCACGTTTGGTGGCGCATCGTGAATTTATTGATTTGCGTGCTTATGTATTTTGCCGCGATTCCAAGGGCGAGATGCTAGAACCTGAGCGCGTACGCTTTTATCGTACGGGGCTTATCGTTCATGCCCTACCTGATTTTAAAATCGTCGACAGTCGTCAGACCCCGCGGAAACGCCGTAACGATGCTTATAGCAATCCGCTGGCAGACAATGGCGTATGGAAGATTTATCGTAAAAAGTAAACCCTGTAAAAGTTTTTACTTATAGCTCTATTTTGTTTTACTGCTCATTTTATCGTTACCGCTAAGGATTCCAGATGCTCGCTGCCGCCGCCGGCTCACCAAACTTGATGTTACAAGCTACAATTTTCTTGGGAGCAGCGCTGCTGTTTGTACCACTCGGCAAGCGTTTCGGTATTGCAACGGTGTTAGGGTATCTGATTACTGGCTTGATATTGGGCCCCAGTGGTTTAGACGTTGCGGGCGACGCCGAGAGCTTATTGCACTTTTCCGAGTTCGGCGTGGTCATGCTGTTGTTTATTATCGGTCTTGAGTTGCAGCCCTCGCGCTTATGGGCGCTACGGCGTTCGATATTTGTCCTCGGGGGCTTACAAGTCGGTTTGTCTGGCACGCTATTGATGTGGCTGTTACACCAGTTTTTTACCTTGCCGCTTGATACCGCTTTTATCGTTGGCTTTGGTTTAGCCTTGTCGTCGACTGCCTTTGTGCTACAAATCTTGACGGAAAAACAGCAGCTTTCTAGCACCCACGGCCGTGAAGCTTTTACGATCCTATTATTCCAAGATATCGCTGTTATCCCTTTGTTAGCCGTCATTCCATTTTTATCAGGGGTGCGCGAACAAAGCTACGATTTGATTTATTTTGGTAAAGTATTTGCCGTTTTTGCCGGACTTATCTTTGCTAGCCGTTATATCATTCGACCTTTCTTTAAATTTGTGGCATCTAGCGGTGCTTCAGAACTTTTAACCGCTGTCGCTTTATTTATCGTCATGGGCGTGTCTATTTTAATGGGGCAAATTGGCCTATCGATGGCATTGGGTGCGTTCTTGACTGGCGTATTGCTGGCGGATTCTGAATATCGTCACGAGCTAGAAGCCAGTATTGAGCCGTTTAAAGGCTTGCTGTTAGGGCTGTTTTTTATGTCGGTCGGCATGCTCACCGATGTCAAACTCATCTTAGCAAAGCCTATCTTTATTATTGGCTGCGCTATGGCGTTGATGGTGATTAAATTTGCGGTGATTACCGCCATTGCAAAAGTATCGGGCAATCGCTGGCCGACCAGTATTCGTTTGGGAGTTACCCTCGCTCAAGGTGGTGAGTTTGCCTTTGTATTATTCAGTGTGGCAAGCGCGCAAAATGTCCTACGCCCCGAACTTGGCAACACCCTAAACCTTATCGTCACCATCTCCATGGCGCTCACGCCACTGGCATTTTTACTCTTAGAAAAAATCGGTGAACCGCTCTTTGCCAAAAGAAAACCCAGCCGCGAGTACGATACCATTCCCGACGATGAGCATCAGGTGATTATTGCTGGTTTTGGTCGTGTGGGTCAGATTATCGGTCGCGTGCTGCGCATGCACAACATCGAATTTACAGCGATTGAGCGCTCGGCAAATCGCGTTGATTTTGTGCGTAAATTTGGTAACCAAGTCTATTATGGCGATCCAAAAAACCCCGAGATTCTACGCGCCGCCGGTATCAAAAAAGCACGCGTTTTTATCCTTGCCATCGACGATGTAGAGCGCTCTATTACCACCGCTCAATATTTGCGTAAAAACTATCCTGATATGATTGTCTTAGCACGCGCCCGTGACCGCCAGCATTATTACCGTTTGCGTGAAGTCGGCGTCCGTCATATTTGGCGTGAGACCTATTTATCGTCTTTAGATATGTCGCGTGAATCATTACAGCTACTTGGTATCTCAGCAGAAAAAGCGCGCGAGACTGTCCAAACTTTCCGCGATTATGATGATGATTTGATCGAGCGCCAGCGAGCGATTTATGACGACGAAGCCAGTATGATTGAATCGGCACAATCAGCCATAGCGGAGCTTGAGAGCTTATTTGATGAAGATATCGATAAAGCCCGTAAAATGGATTTGACGGACTTTTATGACGCGCTAAAAAGCCAATCCATACCCGCCGATGAAAAAGACAATCTGACCGCCGATTCTAAAAACTAACGGCTATTATAGTTTTATCGTTTATTAATCCTCGCTACAGCCTTTAGGCGCTTGCCTTTTATTTAGCGAGGTTGTACAGCGCCAATTATCGCTATCGGGCAGATGATAAAAAACCAGCGTCTGCTCATTTAAATAACGTAATGGAAATTTGACGTTTTGAATGGTAGCGATAACTGCGCAATCAGTGTTTGTCACGCCAGCAGCTTTAGTATCAACTGCGATATTGACTTGCTCTGTGCCCATATCTAAAGGCAGATTAAGCGGACACTGTCCTGTTTGCCGATAGCTAAGCGCCACACGATTTTGTGCCGTTTTAGCAGTATCGTACGCATCAAATAATATTTCATTTTCTTTAGGCTTGGCGACAATGGGCAAAAACTGCACCTTTATCACCATTAACGCAAAAGCAAAAAATCCAAAGCCTAAGCCCAAGCCAAATAGACTGACCCCGCCTTCCTTTTTTAAATGCGCTTTTTGCGCCGCTTCATCGCGCGGATAATCATTGATAGCATCCGCAATCTCGCGCCGTGCCATGCGGTAATAATAAGCATCCGTCCAACGTGCCACCATAAACGACCAAAACAGCCAAATCAGCGCCGCGATAGCGACCCGTATGCTCATCTGATACGCATCGGCAATAAAAGGCATCGCCACAAACTCAAACGCTACCAGTATCAGCGCCACATTCAGTTGAATAAATGACCAACCTGCGACGCTATATACAATCGCATCCATATAGCGCTTGCGATACAGCAGCCAAGGAAAGGTGACAAAGAACGCCGCCCAGTGCCATTTAGGCGACAGGTAGCCTTGTTCATCAAACTCCTTAAAGCGTTTAAGATAATACGACTGGCTACGCTGACTGATAAACCATTTATCCAGTTGTTCGCGTTTAGCAGCGCTCAGCTGTTCTTGATAAAACGGTGGCGGCGAATCCGTCTCGATAAATAACATGGTGATAGGCCTTACTGATTATTAAGCATAAATGTTAACGCGCGGATTTATATATCGTTTTTTTATCTAACGTTTCTTATTAAGTGGTTATTTTTAAACCCTTCTTTTTAAAACATGCTGGCTATATGATAACGCCAAAAGCCCTGCGTAGAAAACCTATATATATGAAACCTATATATACAAACAGCCTATAAAGTTATAAGCGTTATGGCGGGTGCGCTAAAACTGTATTGTGCGTTCACAGTGGTGAAGATTTCACTTATAATGAGGCAACTTTATCTACTTAATTAAGCTTTGTTAATCCTATGAGTCAACATCCTAAGCACAATGACATCAATAGTAGTGGTAACGATACGACTGATGCGCAAAACCCTAATCCCGCTGATACCATGAACACCGAAATGCAAACCGCTTCTAACATCAATACTGATAGCGTTAATACTGATAACGTGGATGTGGATACTGATGCCAGCAGTCAGACTGAAGAGTCAACTGACAAGCACATTCGTATCGTTAATACCTTTATGAAGCGCCGTACGCACATGAATAAGAATGCCGAGCTGGCACTGACTGCGCCAGAGTTTGCGCATTACTTGGTCAATAACAGTTTCGGAGATGGCAATCTTGAGGGCATTAACGATTTACGCGCGTTATTTGCAGATAGCCCGAATGGCAGTGATGCGCCGCTGACTTTAGAGATTGGTTTTGGCCTAGGCGATTCGTTTATCGAGATGGCCGCCGCAGAGCCGACGCACAATTTTGTTGGTGTTGAAGTCCATGAGCCAGGTATCGGTAAATGCGCCTATATGGCAGGGACGCAAGGGTTAACCAACGTTAAAATCATCAACGGTGATGCCATCCAATTGCTCAAGCAGCTACCAGAAAATCATATCGACCGCATTCAGCTTTACTTCCCTGATCCGTGGCAAAAAAAGCGCCACTACAAACGCCGTTTTGTCAGTCCTGAGCGCATGACAATTGTTACGCGCAGCTTAAAACAAGGCGGCTGGTTCCATACGGCGACCGACTGGGAACATTATGCCTTTTGGATGGTTGAGGTTTTAGATGCTTTTGCTGGACTGACCAATCAAGCAGGCGCAGGTAATTTCACCGTCCGTCCTGACTTTCGTCCAATGACTAAGTTTGAGCGCCGCGGTTTAGAGCGCGGACACGGCGTTTGGGATTTGATCTATATCAAGGATTAGGCTTGGTAGCGTAACCCTAGCATTCCTGCACGATAGCGGCTAAGATACTAATAACGTACTTAGCCGTTTTTTTATGCCAATTCATTTTTCCGCTTTTAGCTGAATTTTGCTACTTTTAGCATAGCCCTTGACATATAAGGCTTTGCATGTCGTTTTCAAGATGTTGAGCCATTCAAGGCTGTTATTGAATTCCCTGTAGGCGCAGGCATTATGTGAAACATAGGCGTAACAGAACAATTTTTTTATTAAATTTAAAGTTGCAAAAATAGAAATCATCAATATTTCGCCTGTCTCTAAGTTTTTATGTCTGCGCAAACATCGGTAACATAAGGGTTTGCGGAGTTCTCCCCATAAGCTGTGGATAACCCTGTGTATAAGTCGCTACTTGACAAGCATTTCCTTAGATAGCTTAAAGGGTTAGGTAAAATCGTTCATTTTTTGTACAATTTTAAAAACCTTATAAATCAATAACTTACAACATATTTTAAAGATAAATAATATATTTTTAATTTTTTTCAAATTAATTTAAAGCCTATCAATGTTTCACAACCTACAAATAAAAATACTTTTTTTATTGTGGACAACTCATAAAACTATTGACAAACAGCCCTGTTATTAAGTTCGAAATATAGGATAAAGCATAACTACTTCGTCATAATATCAGTAGAATAATAGGCGACATTAACTGTCGTTTAGCCGCTTACTACGCTAAATATTGGGCTTGGTTTTTGTTATAATAGCCTTATCTAAACAACAGCGATATAACACAGGATAGCGCGACCAGTATCGCAAAGATAAACCTACAGCCATTATTATGGCAAATGAGCATTAGCATCTATGAACTTTTTTTTGCTTTTATCATGATTCGTTTTTACTGTATAGTAAGGTGATATAGCCGATATCACTGTCTTAAACCCACTATAACCCTCTACCTCAAACTTGCCAAATGTGTCGTTTACTGATGATGAAAGTCGTGAGTGATTTCACTGAGCAAGTCGTTATTTAACAAACGCTTTAAACCTATCGTTTTAAAAGCCACGTTTTACATAACTAAACCATTTTATATTTATTATTTTTCACAAGGAGTCCTACATGGACGAAAATAAAGCCAAAGCCCTCAAAGCGGCATTAGGTCAAATTGAAAAGCAATTTGGTAAAAACACTATTATGCATCTTGGTGACGAGTCAGCCACGCTTGACGCCGATGTGGTTTCTACCGGCTCATTGGGTTTAGATATCGCGCTTGGTATCGGTGGTTTGCCAAAAGGTCGTATCATTGAGATTTACGGTCCTGAAAGCTCTGGTAAAACTACCATGACCTTGCAAGCGATTGCCGAATGCCAAAAACAAGGCGGCGTTTGTGCCTTTATCGATGCTGAGCATGCCCTTGACCCAGTTTACGCCCGTAAACTTGGGGTAAATACGGACGATTTACTCGTGTCACAGCCAGACAATGGTGAGCAAGCACTTGAGATTACCGATATGTTGGTGCGCTCAGGGGCAGTTGATATGATTGTCATCGACTCAGTCGCAGCGCTGACCCCGCGAGCAGAAATCGAAGGAGAAATGGGCGACTCGCACATGGGCTTGCAGGCACGTTTGATGAGCCAAGCACTGCGTAAAATCACTGGTAATGCCAAACGCTCGAACTGCATGGTGGTCTTTATTAACCAAATCCGTATGAAAATCGGCGTTATGTTTGGTAGTCCTGAAACCACAACCGGTGGTAATGCACTAAAATTCTATGCGTCCGTACGTATGGATATCCGCCGTATCGGGGCGGTGAAAAATGGCGATGATATTATCGGTAACCAAACCCGTGTCAAAGTCATCAAAAACAAAATGGCGCCACCATTCCGTCAAGCTGAATTTGAAATCACTTATGGTGAAGGTACCAACCATCTAGCAGAAGTGATTGATTTGGGCGTTGAGATTGGCGCAGTTGGCAAAGCAGGCTCTTGGTACAGCTATGGCGATGAAAAAATTGGCCAAGGTAAAGCCAATTCGGTACTGTTTTTAAAAGAAAACCCTGCAATTGCTGAAGAGATCGAAGCGAAAATTCGGGCTGAAAAACTCGGAGTAGTCGACCCTAATAAAGCTCCAAACGAGGAAGATCCTGAACAAGACTTTGCTCCTGAGCCTGTGCAATAATAGATTTTTTGTAGAATATGATTGTCTATCATGATTGATTATGAAAATTAAAACCTTAGCTGAAATACTCGCTGAGTCGGAAGCCGATTCAGCGAGTGCTACTCCTGCCAAATCCAAAAAGTCTACCAACTCCTCTGAGTCTTTCAAACACACTCAGAGCTCCTATCCAGACAAGCCTAGAAAAACGGCTAAACGTACGACTTATACAAAAAAAGAAGCAACACCTTTACAGGACGATGCTATAACGGATATAGACTCGCTTGCCTCTTCTTCCTCTTATAATAAAAAATCTTATAAAAACAAAAAGCGCAAAAAAAGCTTTCATCCAGCGGCAAATTTCATTCCTGAGCCTAATAACGTACCTTCCTATCAGCCACCAGAAGCGCAAAGCATTAAACAGCTACTTGCCGAGGTTAAGCATGATGTTCATGATAGCGAAGATAATGAGCATACAGATAGCAATATTGCTAACGGTCATAGTGAATTAAACCATCAAGCTAATAATCAAACAGACAACCTACCTGCAGCGCTTAAAGCCTATTTGCGTACGCCTGAGCAACGGCAAGCGGATATCGACGCCATCAAAGCCGAAAGCCGTTTGCGCTGGTTGGCATTTTATTATTTGTCACGCCGTGAATACGGCAAAGCCGAGCTGAAACAAAAGCTCCTAGACAAAGAGCAAGACCCCGATAAAATCGATGCCCTACTTGATGAGTTTGCAGAAAAAGGCTATCAAAGCGACTATCGTACCACGTTGATGCTGATACGAGAAAATATCCGTAAAGGACGCGGACGCGCTCGTATTAAGCAAGAGTTCTATCATAAAAAGATAGCCATGCCCGGCAATATTGATGAGCTGATTGACATGGCCAATGCCGAATCGGAAGAGTTTAGTGAATTTATCGATGAGGATACCGATAACTTGGTCGAAGGCGTCGATTGGCTAAAACTTGCGGTCACCGCCCGTACCAAAAAATATGGCGATGACATCCCCACTGAGCAAAAAGACAAAGCACGCCAGCTACGATTTTTGCAATATCGTGGCTTCAATACCGATATCTGCTTTGAGGCGTTAAATTATACGTTAGGTACCTTAAATGAGCGCTTCTAACCAATTTGAGCAAACTCATCGATGATTCATAATATTGTCAGTCTATTTATCAATAATAACCAAGCAGTTTCCACCAAATCAAACCAGCGCCTATCCATACCACAAGATTGACCACACTCATGATGGCGCCGATAATCCACCACTCTCCTAGGGTCACATAGCCCGAGTTAAAAATAACCGGCGCCGTACCTGTTGCATAATGGGTCAGCGTCATCATGATATTGCCTGCCGCTGCTAAAATAAGTGCATATAACATCGGCGGCGCACCTAAGCTTAACCCTACTGCATAAAAAGCAGCAAACAAGGCGGTAATATGGGCGGTGGTACTGGCAAAAAAGTAATGAATATACAAATAAACCAACGTCAAAATCACCACAGCGCCGATCCAGCCTACGCCTATCACGCCAATCATTGATTCGATGTTACTTGAGAACCAGCCAACCAAGCCTAATTTATTGAGGTAAGACGCCATCATAATCAGTGCCCCAAACCATACAATGGTATCCCATGCTGATTTTTCTTTAAGCACGTCATCCCATGTTAATACGCCTGTCAGTATGAGCGCCGTCAAACCGATAAAAGCAGTGGTTGTCGCATCGACACTTAATTGTTCACCAAAGATTAGTGCTGGAATATTGGCCCACAATATCAGCATTAAAGCGAAGACGCCCAACATGATTTTTTCCTGCGTGCTCACCTGCCCCATCTCGCTTAGATTGTCTTTAGCAAACTGTTTGGCATCTGGGGTGACTTTGACATCGGGCGGATAAATCAGATAAATAACCAACGGCATCAATAATAAACAGAGCATCCCCGGTATAAACATGGCCACTGCCCACGTCGTCCATGACAGCTGAATCTCACTCCCTGTGGCTTTATTGACCAAATCTACCACCAGTGGGTTTGGCGCGGTGGCGGTAATAAACATACCAGAAGTAATCGGATTAGCGTGATAATTAACCATCGCTAGATAACGGCCAATTTTATTTTGCGTGCCCTCTTCTGGCGTTGAATGAAAGCTTTGCGCAATTGACCGCATAATGGGGTGAATAATACCGCCACCACGAGCGGTATTAGAAGGGGTAATCGGCGCTATCATCAGCTCCGCTGCGCTTAACGAATAAGCAACGCCAATGGTCTTTTTTCCAAATATCGAGATGAAGTAATAAGCAATACGCCGCCCCAAACCCGTTTTTATAAGTCCTCGCGATATCATTACCGCAATACCGATGAGCCAAATCAGCGGGCTTGAATAGCTCGATAAGGCATCAGCGATGGCGTCTTTTGGACTGTCATTAGTCACCCCAGTCAGCGCCACCAACATAACGGCGATAATGGCAATCGCCCCGATGGGCAAGACTTTACCGATAATGGCCACAATAGTGGCGATGAATAAAGCCAGCATATGCCATGCTTCTGGTGTTACCCCATTTGGTACAGGAATCACAAACCAGATAATCAAACCAACTAAGATGGCAATTGCTGCTTGGATAGGCTTAAATGGCATGAGTAATATCCTTGTAAAATACTTATACCTTTATATCGCATGACTTTATATAAAGCTTTTTAAAGAAACTGGGTAATAACATGCAAAGCTATGAAGTAGCCTTAAATAAATTATACCGTTATCATAAATTTTTTGAATCTTCTTAGCGACTTTAGTCACGGTTCTTAACATATCTATCTTTTTAGCACTCGACTCACATAGAAAACTCTGCGCCCTTATCGCGTTAGAATGTAAGTATTTTTGCTAAGCTAAAACAAAAAAAGAGCGCATGTATATGCACTCTTTTCTTAATGACGGAAAGGAAGATTTATAAAGGACAATTATTTTACTTTAATGTGCCTAATCGATTTGATAACTGATTGATAATTTGGTCAATCTCTTCATTGGCTTCAGGTTCATTTTCCAAATTGCCATTTGGCGTTAATTGGTTCATAACCTCAGGCAGTAGCTCAGCTAGACCTTGGCGGACTTCCATCTCATTTGCGCCGGTATGCGCCGCTACCTGCTGAATCTCACTTTCATCAAATAAACGCGTGATCTCATTAGGATCAAGGTTATCATTGACTTCTTGGTTACTCATCCAAGAACGCGCTTGATTCTCATAGCCCATGCCAGTGATTTTTGATAAAGCGCCACTCAAACCACCATTGCGCTTAATCCAGCTGAGTACCATCGGCATGAGGAAAGCAACTAGCATGCCTTTACCGCCAAAGCCACCTCTTGTCGTCTGACCGCCAAGTACACCGCCTAGAATATCCCCAAGTCCACCACCAGCTCCTATATTGCCGCCTCGTTGATTACCGCCTGCTAATCCGCCAATAATATCATCTAAGCCAAAACTATTATCACTGCGGCGCTCATACTGCTGTGGATTGTAGCCACTTGGCTGGGTGCCGCCACCTAATACACTACCCAATATATCGCCAAGTCCACCGGTGCGGCGTGGATTGATACGTTGGTTGACCGGATTGCGTTGTCTATCCTCTGGGTCCATGGCACTGCGCGCCACTTGACTGACTAAATTTCCTAGTAAGCTCATGATATATTCCTTTTATTATGAATCATTTATCGTCGAATATCTGATCTTCTTTACTCATCTAAAAATCTATTCGCCACGGATATGGCAAATCCTTAAATAATAAAACAAATAAGAGTTTGACGATTATCTCCACTATAGCAAAACCGTTACCTAGCCTAGATAGACGTTTTGTTATGGCATGTAGCGGCATGTTAGTGATTGAAAGGATGAAATGAGAGGTAGGAAAAGATATATAAAGAATTGCACCATATAGATGGCGCTACTTGTATTATTTTCGTAATGCGTAGTCTTTATTTACGCCGTTTTGGCAGAAACGCTATGGGCTAAAATGGACAATTTGCGCCATTGCTCGGCGCTGACTTGATCCCGAAATATCGCGACTGCTAAAGGGCGCTGATAAGGTTCTTTGACAATAAATTTAAAGCATATCACCCAAGAATAGCTGCTGACTGCGACCAGCTCAGCTTGCCACAAGTTATCGCCGCGACTGCTCCGCATCAGAAGTTGCCAATGTTGATAGATGCTCTTATTTAAGGGCGGCTGGCTTAGATGTAGTAAAATCGGTCGCGATAGCGCTAAATAGCTTAGGGCAGCGGCACTTACAATCAATATGAGTACATACTGCCACAACGCCAATGACGCAAGCGCTGCCAATATTAGCAGCGCACTGGCCAAAAGCAGATAAAACATCAAACGTATACGGCTCGCAGGCTGGATTGGCGCGTCGATACGTAAGGAGCTTAGCAATGTCATCGTTAGCATCCAAGCAGGATTTTATGTATTCAAAGCCTCTATCTAAAAGGCTGGTACTTTGAAAAAACCTCAACGGTTACGTTTAACTTTTACTATGACGCCATGTTTTAATTTTATTAACCAAATCCCATATCGCTGCATTTTCTGGACGGCTTTGGTTGGTAAAATAATCCAATAAATCTGGGTCTTCATGGGTCAGCATTTCTGCGAAAGTCGCCTGTTCACTCGGGTCAGCGGTTAAATATAACTCTTTAATATAAGGATCAATATAAAAGTCCAATTCTTTTAAGCCACGGCGTGCTTGATAAATAATGCGGCGTTGCTCGAGGGTGGGTTCTGGTTGCTTGTTTGGCTCTGGTTGATTGCTAATCGTCATAAAAATATTCCCATAGGTTTAAATGGCATTTAACTAAATATACGTTAAATAAATAGTAAGATTAATAAATAACAGGAGTCAGCCGTGCTTATAAAAGCCTCGTCTATAAAAGGCAATCTAGCAACAGCCAGCTTATAAAAAGCTATTAGCCTATCAGCTTTGATTATACGCCGATAATTGCTGCCATAGCGTCACCGCTTGCTGCATCATAGCGACATTATGGGTGCGGATAATACTAGCGCCCTGTTGTAGTGCAAAAATCCCCGCCGCCGTTCCTACCGCGTCACGCTCTAACGCTTGAGTATTGGCAAGCGCTTCTACTCCACTTCTGCTCAACACTTCGGCTAAAAAACGCTTACGTGAAATACCAAATATCATTGGCAATCCGAGCGTTTGCAAGCGTTCGAGCTGACTTAATAACGCACAATGATGCTCATAGTTTTTTGCAAAGCCAAAACCTGGATCGATAATGATTTTTTCGCGCTTGACGCCCGCGTTTGTCACTTCAGCGATACGCGCTGTTAGCTCGGTACTGACTTCTTTAATCACATCATCATACTGAGCAAGATTGTTCATTGTCGTAGGCTCACCGCGCATGTGCATCAGCATGACAGGAACATCAAGCTTAGCTGCCATCTCTGCTGCGCCTTCACGCTTCAGCGCGCGAACATCATTCCAAATATTAGCGCCTGCTTCAAACGCTGCCTGCATAACGATAGGATTACTGGTATCAATAGATAACCAAATATCCTTACCTATATCGCCTAGCTGTTGGCGAATCGCTTTGACGACTGGCACGACACGCTGCACTTCTTCTTCGGTAGACACAGCAGCGGCATTGGGGCGCGTAGACTCACCGCCAATATCTATAATGGTTGCGCCCGCGCCTATCATGTCTTTAGCGTGAATGATGGCGCTATCAATCGCAGTAAACCGTCCGCCATCAGAAAAGGAATCAGGTGTCACGTTTAAGATCCCCATAACATGCGGCTGTGATAAATCTAAAGTTTTATCGCGGCTCGACACTTTATAATTAGGTAAAGGCTGGAATAATGACATAACTTATCCATGATAAATTGTATTTTAAAGAATTGTGTTAGCGGTATTTACACTGTTTAAGATTATAAACGTCCATGATAGCAGCAAATCTTATTCCGTCCTAAAGCCTTCGTCAAATGACGCCCACAAAAAAGCCCTTTATCAAAAAGGGCTTTTTATCGACTATCTATGAGATTGTAATAAACGAGAAACTACATCGCTGGTAATGGCGGCGGTGTAGAGTTCGTCGGTTTAATATCAGTTTTCGATAAATCTACTTCATTAGGCTGATAAACTCTTGGCGGACGAGGCTCTTCACCTGCCAAAATATCCTGCAACTGATCGCGGTCAATGGTTTCCCATTTCATCAGCGCATCTACCATCGCATGCATTTTGTCTTGATTGCCTTCAATCAATTCGCGGGCGATATCGTATTGCTCTTCCAGCATACGGCGTACTTCTTCGTCAACTTTTTGCTGCGTGGCTTCCGAAATCGTCCGACCACCGCCACCAAAGTAGCCCTGTGAGCTATCATCGTCTTCGTAAACCATGATGCCTAACGCATCTGACATACCATATTTGGTTACCATCGCGCGTGCCATCTTGGTCGCACGTTCAAAGTCGTTTGAAGCGCCCGTTGACATTTGATTGATAAAGACTTCTTCAGCAATACGTCCACCAAACAATATCGCAATATCGTTAAGCATTTTCGACTTATACATGCTGGTCTGATCATGTTCAGGTAGCTGCCAAGTCACACCAAGGGCAAAACCACGCGGCATAATCGTCACTTTATGGACAGGATCAGTACCGGGTAATAGCTCAGCAACTAGCGCATGACCTGCTTCATGATAGGCAGTAGCACGGCGCTCTTCTTCACGGATAACCATGGATTTGCGCTCAGGACCCATATATAGCTTGTCTTTTGCGTCTTCAAAATCATTCATATCAACGCTACGTTTGTTACGACGCGCGGCAAACAATGCGGCTTCGTTAACAAGGTTGGCAAGCTGCGCACCACTAAATCCTGGCGTACCACGAGCCAATGCATGCGCATCAACACCGATAGTATTCGGTAATTTGCGTAAATGTACTTTAAGGATTTGCTCGCGACCTTTGATATCGGGCAGACCTACTTGCACCTGACGGTCAAAACGACCTGGGCGCAATAGTGCTTTATCAAGAACGTCTGCACGGTTAGTTGCCGCAATGACGATAACGCCTTCGTTACCTTCAAAACCATCCATTTCAACCAATAATTGGTTCAATGTCTGCTCACGCTCATCATTACCGCCGCCCATACCAGAGCCACGATGACGACCGACTGCATCAATCTCATCAATAAAGATAATACAAGGCGCACTCTTCTTCGCTTGCTCGAACATATCCCGCACACGTGAGGCACCAACACCGACGAACATTTCAACGAAGTCAGAACCTGAAATCGAGAAGAAAGGTACTTTGGCTTCACCAGCAATGGCTCTTGCCAATAGTGTTTTACCCGTACCTGGAGGACCAACCATCAAGATACCACGTGGAATCGTCGCGCCAAGCTTGGTAAATTTGTCAGGGTCGCGTAAAAACTCAACAACCTCGACGACTTCTTCTTTGGCTTCTTCACAGCCAGCAACGTCATCAAAGTTGACCTTGATTTGGTCTTCAGTCAGCATTTTAGCTTTTGATTTACCAAAGCTCATTGGACCGCCGCCTTTGCCACCAGCGCCGCCCTGCATATTGCGCATAAAGAATAAAAACAGACCAATAATCAATAAAATTGGGAAACTGGCTATTAGCAGTTGCATCAAAACACTTTGACGCTTAGGCGCGGTGCCTTGCACTTCAACTTGGTTTTCGCGCAATAGTGGCATTAGCTGATCATCAGTCACAGCTGGACGAATGGTCTCAAATGATGAACCATTTTTCTTCTCGCCGGTGATTTGCTCGCCATCGATTTCAACACTGGCTACTTGGTTTTCTGACACGGCGGTCACGAACTCCGAGTAGTTAAGATTATCCGGCTCAGATGATTTGTCAAAGCCGCTAAACACCAGCACTAAAACACCGATCACCACCAGCCACAATAAGGTATTTTTTACCATGTCGCTCACTAGTTATTCCCATCCCTTACTTATTGGTGTGTTTACTAAACACGTGACGTCTATATATAAACGTATGGCTCACTATTCAATGCCTAGCTGCAAATTATTATTTTTACTTAGGTTTAATGACTCTAAAAACCTGAGCAAAATGATAAATAGGCGAACTAAAATGAATAACTGAGCGGTTAAAGCGTTTACTCTCAGACGACTTTGCTTAAAACATAGGCTTGATACGTAGATGTAAAAATATAGATTTAAAACAAAGTTAATATATCATGATATGTGGTGCTAACCTGTATAATTCAAGCAGCAATCACATTTATTCAGTTAACGGATTGTAGCGTTTTTACGCTTATTAATCATAGCCTTTATGGTGACCTTTTATCACACTTTATAGGATGGATGATTCGCGCAACTGCTTGACGTTAAAACCTTTTTATTAAATAGTTAAACGACCTACTACTTAATGGCAATCCAAAACATCTCTTTTGAGCGTGGTCGTGAAGCACCCGGTTTGATACTACGAATTTTACTAAAATCTGCCTGCATCTGCTTGCGTAATTCTTGTGTACCCTCGCCTTGAAACACTTTCATAATAAGCGCGCCACCTTCGGGTAAGGTTGCCAGCGCGAAATCGACCGCCAGCTCGCATAAATACATCATGCGCGGCTGATCAATGGCGCTGTTACCAGCGGTATTGGGTGCCATATCTGATAGCACCACATCGACCTGCCGGTTGCCGACTTCTGCCATGATACGCTCGAACACATCTGCCTCACGAAAATCACCCTGAATAAAGGTCACGTCGGGCAAGGTATCCATCGGCAGTATATCCGAGGCAATCAGGACGCCTTTTTCACCGACCAATTTGCCAGCGACTTGCGACCAACTGCCGGGCGCACTGCCCAAGTCAACGACGGTCATGCCTTTTTTAATCAGGTTGGTTTTCTCATTTATCTCCAGCAATTTATAAGCAGCGCGGGCACGGTAGCCATCTTTTTGGGCTTTTTTCACATAAGGATCGTCAATATGCTCTTGCATCCAAGCACTGCTGCTTTTTGACAATTTTTTATTTTCAATACGCGTGACCAAAATGACTGCTCCTATTGTCTGGTAATATACCTGCTTGCAAATACATCGTTTGTAAAACACGACTGGCGGTTTATAAAGGGATTGTTTATGACATTTTTAATAAGTGTCTATTAATTATCTATAAAAGCGCTTTTATCAGCATATCATTACGCTATTGCTGAACAACGAAATCTTGTATCTGTCTCATTACTCTTTAACCGCTAAATTCTCTTGGCAAAAACACTGCTTTATAAACCTGTAGCGTTTATAATGTACTTATACTTTCAGTTTAACATTTTCATCACGTAAAATCGTGCAAAATCCTGCTGATCTCATGCAAGGTGACCATAGATTATCTATAATGGTCATTATCTGCTCGCAATAGCACCTGCTTTTATTTTTACCAACATCTAGGAATAGTATGCAACTCGATAACGCTACCGTTAAACGCCTAAAAGGCATTGGTCATGACCTAAAACCGATTGTTATGATTGGCAATAAAGGCATTACCCCAAGCATCGCTGAAGAGATTGATCGCGCTTTGACCGATCATGAACTTATCAAAGTAAAATTGCCAGCTGGCAGCAAAGAAGAGCGCGATGTCATCGGCGCTGAGCTTGCCGCAGCGGCTAATGCGTCTTTGATACACTCAATTGGCCGTATGGCGCTGTTACTGCGTCAAAACCCAAACGCCAATCCAAAGCTGTCAAACCTTGCGCGTCACGCCCAATAAATAAGCTACCTATTTAATTTTAGCTTATGTTCTATCTTATTGAATAAAAGCCGCGCTGCATTTGCTCGCGGCTTTTATGCTATTCATAGTCAGTTCTAAATAAAATACTACAAATATTATAATGCGCTACTGATATTAAACTCTGGATATTATCGACCTATGAGCCAAATTTTTAATTTATGCTTAGCAACTGATACGCTAGCCGCTGATGCCGAGCAGCTAGGTGTCACCATAGCAGACTTACAAGGCATCGAAGTAGAAGTAGTCGCAACTTTGGTCAATAGAGCTGTAATTGCCCAGCCTACAGAATGGCAATTACAGCTTGATTACTGCATAACGCTACCGCTTAAATCGTTATCAGCGCAATTATACTGGCCAAACTGGCAAGCTGAACAAGTAGGTTTTGCAGATTATTTATGGGAACAGACTTGTCTTGAGTGCTTTTTAGCGGGCGAGTTGATAAACAGCACCGTTACGATAGATAAAGATAATATTCAAACAAACCCTTATATGGAAATAAACGCTAGTCCTGACGGCCGTTATGCGCTTTATCAATTTGCCGACTATCGTAAGCCTGCGACATTACCGCCGACGCCGCTTTTACAAGGAAATGGGCAAACACGGGCTTCTATTGATTGGACAGCTACTCCCTTCTCAGTGAGTAACGCCGCTGACAACGCAGCGCTGCAAGCGGGTTCAATCCCAACCCCCTCTTTTAATGATCCATTAGCAGCTGGCGCTAAAACTTATCATTTCGAGCGTAGCTTTTATTTATCATTAAACCAATTATCCCAAGTACAGACTACCAACGATGAGATTGGCATTGAATACCTCCATCCTTGTGTAATTTTAAGCTTTGATACTAAACTTGGTAAGACGGCATTATATTTCGCGCCCAATCACGCCGCCCCGCCAGATTTTCACGACATGCAGTATTGGCCAGTATTTGATAAATAGGCCGCAATGGTGCAATCCTCTTAAAACGTTAATGCACTCTACATTTTCCTCTCACGCTTTCTAATTTTATGTTTCTGAATTTAATACATAAAAAAACCAGTAATGCCATCAAGAGCATTACTGGGTTCGGAGAAAACACTGAATTCTAAAATCTATAATCGTTAATTCACACTTGCTGATTAGTCAACCATAGCAAGATAGATACCGCGGTTCGATGCATCGTCAACGTATTTAGAATCGCGCCAAGTGGTATAACTGTATACACCGCTATATGGGCTGATGCTACTCTGGCGGAAGTCAGATATCCAATCATTGCCATCAAAGATTTGAATATGACCATGCGGATGCTTTGAGCTGCGATCATAAACCACAACATCGCCTACTTGTGGCGGCATGTTATTACTGATTTTAGCAAAGCCAGCTTGGGCTAGCGTACCACGAGAGGCATACTGATAGGCTGACGGATTTGGCGTAAACTCGTAACCTGCTGATTGTAATGCTTTACGGACGTAACGGGCACAGTAACCTGTGCTGCTTGAGCGCGCAACGCGTGAGGCATTGGCAGCGGCGATAGCAGGAGCAGAATAACGATCAGGTACTGATTTTGCTTGCTGCTGACGCTGCTCATAAGATAAGCGGCTGGTTAGCGAAGCAAGCTGGTATTCTTTCTGTTTTGCATGCGCACTAAGATTGTCAATCGCTTGACTGATTTCGTCATTGCTAGAAACATAAGCACCGCTATTGGTGCTATAGATATTGCGACTTGAACCGTAGTTCGCAGAAGTAGAGATATTTGTAATGGTATGACTCAAGGTATTATTTGGTTGAAAGGTTGTTTCGACAGCACCACTCGTCTGTGCTATACCCATTCCCAATACTGACAAAATTAATAAAGCTTGTTTCATAAATTTACTACCTATTGTAAATACAGGATTGCTCGCCGTCCGTGACAAAGCATGAATTAATTTAGGGAAGATGACCATGAAATAAACATGATAAAATCCGTAGTACAAAAGCTCGCTGTTTATGATGAATATCGCTGCTGTCACCTAGAAGATGAGTGTTTACGATGTCAAAGAAACAACCTAACCGACTTGCTAAACTGATTGATCATCAAGCTTTTGCCGGTAGCGCACTACCACAAACTCTTGCTGACAATATGCGTTTATATCTACAAGCAACGACCGAGGTAAAAGAGCTTTTGGTAGATTGTCTACCTGAGGAAATCCTCAATAACTGCTGGGTCGTGGGCTTAACCGCTGAGCAACTTATACTCAGTGTGGACTCGATGACCGCTGCCAATCATATTCGCTATTTACAGAACGCCTATTTGCAGGTATTAACAGAGCAGTCGATTACATTTAAACAACTCAAGCAAATTCGCGTCGTCGTAGCCAATATTCCCGCTCATAATAATTATTCTAAATCATCAAAAGCGTTATCAGCGACCTCATCAAAGCCTCGTAAAGCCCATGAAAATCAGGCCCTTAGCCAAAACACAAAGCGGACTATATCACAGGCTGCAGAGCATGTCACCACCGATAAAAATCTTAAAAATGCACTTTTGCGCTTAATTAATTCCTGAAAAAGTACGGTTTACTATGTAAAGTTATGTAAACTAGACCCATATTCGACCCAGATAAAGCTGCGTTTTTGTAATCTTACAAACAAAAAAAATCATCTGTCAGTGTGATTCATAATGTGAACCGTACTGACAGATGATTTTTTTATCTCCTACAGCTTTTATTCTATCGAAGTTGTAGCTCATTTTTTCAAAAATAGATGAGAAAATATCTATTTAAATGAATATTATTTAGTACTGCTTATAACCAAGTTATGTAATATTGCGTAAATGTTTCGATACTTCGTGTATATTCCTGTATTTATCCTTCGACTGTTATACGATTCAAAGGTAAATATTCGATAGGACAACTTACATTGTCATCAAAAGTTACAATTTCAAAGTTACTAGGATCGGATAATATCTCGCGTACCAACATGTTGTTTAATGCATGACCAGATTTATAAGCATTAAAACGACCTAAAATAGGATAGCCAATGAGGTATAAATCGCCTAAAGCATCGAGAATTTTATGACGCACGAATTCATCATTAAAACGCAGCCCTTCTTCATTAAGAATATTGGCATCATCAATAACAATAGCATTGTCCATACTGCCACCTAACGCCAAGTTATTTTGGCGTAGAGCCTCGATATCTCGTAAAAAACCAAAAGTACGCGCTGAGCTTAATTGTTCAATAAAATTTTGCGTCGAGAACTGCAATTGTGCATGCTGAAAATCTTTATTAATAGCAGGATGGTCAAAATCAATCTCAAAATTTAACTCAAAGCCGTCATAAGGACGCAGCTCTGCCCATTTGTCATCAACTTTGACGCGGACAGGACGCACAATTTTAATAAAACGCTTTGCCGCTTCTTGTTCACAGAAACCTGCTTGCAGCAGCAAACCTACAAATGGCGCGGCGCTACCGTCCATAATCGGTATCTCCGACGCTGATACGCGAATTAATAGATTATCAACCCCAAGCCCTGCTATCGCACTGAGCAAATGCTCAACGGTACCCACACGCGTGCCACCAAATACTAGATTCGATGACATCATGGTATCTTGTACCAAAAAGGCACTGGCAGGAATCGGTTCGCTACCTGCTATATCAGAACGCTCAAAAATAATGCCAGTATTAATAGGCTGCGGATGAAACTCTAAGTCAACAGGTTGACCACTATGAAGACCAGTACCTGTAACGGCTATTGCTGTTTTTATGGTTCGTTGGTTCATGGCTGTCTTCTCACATATTTTGTTACAATTGCCATAGTGTAGCATTACCCGACCCTATTTCGCTAGCGCTAAAAAGCGTTAATTTGCTTATCTCTTTGATTGATAACACTTATCGTCATTATTTTAACGTTTATTTTTATAACGTAACAAATGCTCAATCTTAGCTAAATTATGACTAAAGCCTATTTATTAACCATCAACCTTATATTTTTTTATTTTTTTAAAAAACAAAAAAGCCAGTATCGAAATACTGGCTTTTTTATCCAAACTATCTAACGATTGCTTTGTTAAAGACTATTTATTCTGTTGACGCTTAAGGTAGTCTTGAATGCTGTTGGTTTTAGTTTTAGGCTGTTCTTGCGTCACATTTGCGCGTACGGGGCTTTCTTGATACTGCGCTTGGGCTTGCTTTTGGCTGTTTAGCGCACTGGTATGCAAGTTCGGATCAACAGGCTGGGTACTATTAACAGAAGGTACTGGCTGCTCAACGACTTCAGGCTCTTGACCCGCATTTTCATCTAAGGTCAGACCCGTTGCGATAACCGTCACATGCAAATCATCACCCATTTTTTCATCAATAACAGAGCCGTAGAAAATATGGGCATCGTCGATATCGGTGATTTCTTCAACGATAACACTGATTTTGCTCATCTCATCGAGTGATAATGACTCAGATGAAATAACGTTAACGAGTAAGCCTTTGGCATTCTCTAAACGTAAATCATCAAGTAACGGCGATCTAATGGCTTTTTCGGTTGCTTGACGCGCACGATCATCGCCACTAGCACGTCCAATCCCCATCATAGCATGACCTTTAGCAGTCATTGCGGTGCGAATGTCATTAAAGTCAATGTTAATCATACCTTCGCTAGCGATGGTTTCTGCAATACCTTGTACCGCATGCAATAAAACGTCATCGGCCTTTTTGAAAGCATCCTGCATAGAGATGTTGCCGTAGACGCTCATAAGCTTATCATTAGGAATCGTAATGATTGAGTCAACGAAATTGGTCAACTGCTCAATACCTGCTTTGGCAGCCTTAATACGCTTACCACCTTCAAACTTAAACGGCGTCGTCACAACCGCTACAGTCAAGACTTCCATTTCTTTGGCAATACGCGCAACCACTGGCGCCGCACCCGTACCTGTACCACCGCCCATACCTGCGGTAATGAACACCATATCTGAATGCTCGAGTAACGCACGGATGGCTTCTTCATCTGCTTCTGCCGCTTCACGGCCGACTTCTGGGTTTGCCCCTGCGCCAAGACCGCGGTTGGTTTTGGCACCAAGCTGCAATTTATGCGGCGCTGTAAGACGATCGAGCGCTTGTTTATCGGTATTGGCACAGACAAATGTTACACCTCTAATCCCTTGTTGTACCATATGCTCAACCGCATTACCGCCGCCGCCGCCCACACCGAATACAGTGAAGCTTGCCTGGCCGTTACTTTGAAGCTGATTATCATCTGGCATGGTGTATTTTGACATAAAAAGATTTCTCCAGTTGCAGATAGCGTGATGGTCGATACGTAGTAACACACTCATAGGGCGCGCTATCGACTTACTATATATAAACGTATTTAATTAAAACAGGGCAATGGCTTAAATAGTCATGCGTTGCCAATGTATGCCGTTATGGTACAGGGTGCTGCTATTAATCTGTTTGCTTATTATGCTGTGACTTACTCTTCTCTGCTTAACGCTTAACAGAAGCAAATTTGCCAGCAGAATTATAATATCTTTTTGAGTACACTGGCAAAACGTTGTCCGGCACTTTGAAAAACACCCTTCACGCGACTTTTTTGAATCGCTTCTGGCTCACTTTTTTCACTACGACGAAATTGCTCGCTCTGACTATATAGTAAGGTACCAAATGCGGTTTGATAAGCGCGATCATTGACCTGCATATTCAGCTGTTTGAACGATTCATCATTGTCAAAGTGATTATAAGCGCTAATCGCAGGATGGGTATTGGTCAATACTACTGGCATTTTTAGCAATTTTTTGGCAAAAGGTATCATGCCTTTAATAGAACTGCCGCCGCCTGAGAGTACCAACCCTTTATCAATATAGCCTAACAAGTCGGCGTCGTGTAATTGGCGTACCACTTCGGTAAATATTTGCTCATAGCGCGCTTCGATAATGCGCGCTAGATTATAAGTACCGATATTAATCTCGTCACCTGAGCCTTGCGGCTTAAAAAGAAAGAACGAGCTGGGATCGACGCTATTGACATCGACCGTGCCGTGCGTTTTTTTAAGGCGCTCAGCTTCTATCATTGAGATACCAACATCGGCTGAAATGTCCATCGTCACTTCATGGCTACCCGTGGCAATACAATGGGTAAAAATCAGCTTATTTTCTTTATAGACGCAAATACTGGTGGTACTGGCACCAATATCGACCAAACAAACCCCTTGCTGGCGCTCATCGGGCATCAAGCTATATTCTGCGCTGGTCACCGCATCAAAAACAATGTGGTCGATACCGACGTCACAGCTTTGCAAAAGTTTTTGAATATTCTGACGGCTAGAGACAGGCATCATCATCATATGATACATGACGGTGATATTGTGGGCGACCATGTCAATGGCATCGTCAACCATAAACTCTTGATTGTCGATATAAATACCTTGTTGGCAACAATGCATCAAATAATAATCAGGCGACAAATCTTGTGACTTAGCATTGGATAACGCTTGCACCATATCTTGGGCACGGACAACTTCGTCTTCTACCCTAACATCTCCGGCACTGTTTTTACTTAACAGCTCAGGAGTCGCTAAGGTCAGCCAAACGCTATGCACGCGGCAATTGGCAGTGTCTTCAGCTTCTTGAATCGCTTGTCTGATAGCGCCTTGTAAGCGTTCGCGATGCTTTATCTGACCTTGATAGAAGTCGTTATTTTTAACTTGCCCCACACCCATAATACGTATGTCTTTTGCAGACACAACATTACCAATAACGACATAGACTGCCGTGGCACTTAAATGGACAACAACCAGATTTTCAGTATTTTTCATGGTACCAGACAAATTATCGCTAAACAGGAGAGCAAATGATGTCTCCATTAAATCATTGAAAAATGCGTTATGATCACGCGGTCATATTATCAGTAAACTCTCTTTATCAAGAAGCAAACGGGTATTGGAAATCGATTGCTTTCTTAATTTATGGTGCTTTATTTTTATTGCTTAGTATGATTTTACGATGCTATTTTATGGCGGTGTTTCACCATCTTTTGGGGGCGCCAAATTCCATGCGATAGTAAATCCATTTTTATAACGAAGATCGACGGACTGCATTTCATCGCGGCGATTACTTAATTGATTACCAAGCAGTTGACTTAAATTCAACAGTTTTTGCGCAGTGTTTTCATTGTCAACGATAACACGTAAGCCATTATCAAAGCGAATCAGCCACGTCATTCTTGGCGATAAAATGATATCCTCAACTTGCATATCGAGCGGTGCATACCAGTCGTTAACTTGTTGCATCTGTTGCATAATAACTGGCGCTTGCGCTATATCGCCTTGCAGCGTCGCAAATTGCTCTTGCGTCAGCTCTCTACTATCAGCCGGCACAAAAACCGCGCCTTTCGCATCAACTAAACGCTCGGTACCAAAATTTGCCACGGCCTGTTTTGGTAGCGCTTTCACGACAATACCTTGTTGCCAGTCACGGCTGATACTGACTTGGTCAACCCAAGCAAGACCGGTAGAGATATCTCTGAGCGCCTGCAAATCAGAGGTAAAAAAACTGCTCACGCTCTGTTGGTTCATCACTTGTTGTAACGCACGATATTGCGCTACGGTCAGCCCTCTATCGTCGACATGAATAGCGGCAGGCGGTGCATCACGCAATGCTTTACCGCCCATGACCAATATCAGCACCAGCAAACCTAACACCAACACTGTGAAAAAATATCTGAGCATAGAGGGTATTTGCAAATTAGATTTAGGGCGCGAGGTGTTATCACTCATCAAGTCAGCGATGTCATTGACAGTTTGAGTCATAATACACGTCGTCCCTATTTTTGCTTAAACTATTTGCATAACGCCAATAGTGCTTATTATTAATGGTAAATCTGCTAATCGGTACAGCAATCGATGAAACTGCCATATTATCAATTTATTTGTCTAAAACGAGCGATAAAGCTCAGTTAGGCGCATTAAAACGTAACATTTTTCTTATTTAATGAATAACTTAAAGAAATTGCGTAAATAACTATAAATATCACTAATATAGACCAATAATTACAATATTAACGTATTTTACGTTTAAACAATAGCTCAACCCTTACTACTAACAACGAATTTACACAAGTTTACACGAAGCTGTGTTATAGCAGGGCTAGCGATACATTTGTCTGCATTAAGTAGTGCTCTTCATGGTTAAATGCATGGTTAATTAAAGAACGTTAAACAGCCCATTTAAAGGATATTTAAGCAAATGTATATTTGGCCAAATCTATACTTCTAAAGTTTGCGCTAGAATATGCCAGCATAAAGCCTCAAAATCCATACCGCGAGCTTTGGCAGCCATTGGCACCAAGCTATGACTGGTCATACCCGGTACGGTATTAATCTCGAGTAGCCAAAAGTTGCCTGCTTCGTCTTGCATCGCATCAATACGTCCCCAGCCTTTAGCATCGACAGCACGGAATGCCGCCAAGCTCAAATCTTGCAAGTGCTTTTCATCAGCAGCGCTTAGCCCACAAGGTATGTAGTAGCTGGTATCATTACGATTGTATTTGGCTTCAAAATCATAGAAGTTGGTGATATCAGCAGGCTCAAGGCGTATCACTGGATAAGCTTCGTCATCGATAATAACAATGGTAAATTCGCGCCCAGTAATCCAGCGCTCAGCCATCACCGCGTCACCGCACTGCACCGCCGTTGCATAAGCGGCAGGCAATTCATCGAGGTTATTGACCTTGGTCATACCAATGCTTGAGCCTTCATGGACTGGTTTGATAATCAGCGGTAGTCCAAGCATATTTACTACTTGCTGCCAGTCGGTATCCGCGGTTAACAATGAAAATGGCGCGGTTGATAAGCCGCAGCCTTGCCAAAGCTGCTTGGTGCGGACTTTATCCATTCCAAGCGCCGATGCCAAAATACCAGAACCGGTTTGCGGAATATTAAACCATTGCAGCACGCCTTGTAGCAGACCGTCTTCGCCGCCGCGACCATGCAAGACATTAAAAACGCGATCAAACTTACGCAGCTCGGTAATATCTTGATCTTTTGGGTCAAAATGCGTGGCATCAACACCTTTATTTTGTAGCGCTTTTAACACGGCTGCGCCACTGTCTAATGACACGCTGCGCTCGTTGCTACTGCCGCCACAAATGACGGCAACTTTACCAAACTGACTGGCGTCTTTGATTTTGCTGTTTGCGATGCTAGGAACGGCGTTATCGTTTTGCTCATGACTTGCAGCATTATCTTGCTGTGCTTGTGCCGCCGCTGCTAACGCCAGATCTGGATTGACAATCGTAGCTTTAGCGTCTGCATTGATACTTTTATCAATGTTGCTTTCATTTTTTTGCTTATTGTTTTCTTGTTTAATATTTTCTTGGTTATTAATAGTCATGAGTCTTATTCCTAAAATTCTTTTGCGGCTTGTTTGATATATAGATTATTAGCGGCCAATTCGACTGCTATTTGTCCGACATTTCCTGCACCTTGAGTAATTAGCATGTCATTGGCTTTGAGCAAACGCTGCATGACCGGGGCAATATTAGCTTTATCGATAATCGTTGGCTCAACGGCGCCGCGCAAACGGATACTACGCGCCAAGGCTTTGGTATCAGCGCCGGCAATCGGAGTTTCACCAGCGGGATAAACGTCCAATAACAACAACTCATCGACGCTTGAAAGCACTTCAACAAAATCATCAAAGCAGTCACGCGTACGGCTATAGCGGTGCGGCTGGAACATCATGACTAAGCGGCGCTCAGGGAAGCTTTGACGCGCCGCTTTTATAGTGGCATCGACTTCTCTTGGATGGTGACCATAATCATCAATCAGCAAGACGTTACCATCGTCTATCTCTACAGACGCTTGCTGCTCAAAGCGGCGACCGACACCGGCAAATTTTTGTAGGGCGCGCGTAATCGCTTCATCGTCGACGCCTTCATCGGTTGCCATGGTAATAGCAGCCAGTGCATTATAAACGTTATGTACACCGGGAATATTTAAAGTCAGACGTAATGGCGCGCGGTCACGGCGTAGCACGGTAAAGTGAGTTTTTGTACCTTCGCTGACCAAATCAACCGCCTGTACATCGTTAAACGGCTCAAGCCCAAAGGTTAATACCGGACGCCCGATGTCATCAATCATAGCGTACAATTCAGGGTCGTCACCGCAGACCACCGCCAACCCATAAAACGGCATATTTTGTAAAAACTGGATATAAGCAGCTTTTAATTTATCAAAACTGTTGCCATAGGTTTCCATATGGTCTTGATCAATATTGGTGACAATCGCCGCCATCGGATGCAAAGTTAAAAACGACGCATCAGATTCATCGGCTTCGGCAATTAAATAACGGCTGCTACCAAGCGCGGCATTTTTACCAGAAGCATTTAATTTACCGCCAATGACATAAGTCGGATCGAGCTTACCTTCCGCCATCATGGTGGTCAGCAGACTGGTAGTGGTGGTTTTACCGTGCGCGCCCGCTACAGCGATACCATGACGATAGCGCATCAACTCGCCGAGCATATCTGCACGGCGTACCACAGGCAGACGCGCTTCAAGCGCTGCCTTTACTTCAGGGTTGCTACGGTCGATGGCAGACGAGACGACGATGACATCGGCATTGGCGATATTTTTGGAATCATGCCCAATCGCGATATCAATACCAATTTCTGCTAAGCGCTTCGTCACCAAGCTCTCAGCAATATCCGAACCACTGACTGTATAACCTTGATTGTTCATCACTTCAGCGATACCACACATCCCCGAGCCACCAATGCCAACAAAATGCAAATGCTGGATACGGCGCATTTCTGGTATTTCAATCAAACGTTTGGTTAAAGATTTAGCAGAGGTCGGCATAGGGTTTTCTCTTTATTGAAGGCGAACAAATTTGGTTAATAATAAGTAATAAAAATAATAAACAAAACAATCAGCTTTTATAACGCCTGCCAGATAATATCAGCAACTCGCTGACAAGCTTGACGATTGGCAAGCGCATGGCCTTTTTCTGCCATCTCTAAACAAGCGCGTCTATCTAGCATATTGAGCTCATTACTCAGCTTGTTAGGAGTTAGCTCGCTTTGTGGCAACAAAATCCCTGCTTGGTGCTCGGTCAAGGTGCGCGCATTGGCGGTCTGATGGTCATCAACGGCGCTTGGTAGCGGGACAAATATTGCCGCTATCCCAACATTTTGAATTTCCGTCACTGTCAAAGCCCCCGCTCGACAAACCACAATATCCGCCCAATTATACGCCGCTGCCATATCATCGATGAATGGCTGCACAGTGAACTGATGAGCGCTTAACGCTTCACTATCATACGCCGCTTGCGTAGCGGTTTCATTATCGCGTCCACATTGATGACGCACCTCAAATGGACGGTCAAGCAAAGCCAATGCTTTTGGCAGCGTCTCATTTAACACTTGCGCGCCAAGTGAGCCGCCAACCACCAATAATTTAAGCGGCGAGCTATCATTGACATCGTAACGCACACTAGGCTCAGCAACTCCGCTAATGGCATTGCGCACGGGATTCCCCACCGTTTCTATCTTGCTATCATTTTCGCTATTAGCAAAGGTATTCTCAAACGCTTGCATGACCTTGGTCGCCATCTTGGCCAAATAGCGATTGCTCATGCCAGCAATGGCATTTTGTTCATGGATAATCAGCGGCGTTTTGGTCAAACGCGCCGCAATACCGCCGGGCGCGGTGACATAACCACCAAAGCCAACAACCACATCAATCTGATTGCCACGGATGACTTTGATCGCCGCCATCGTCGCTGACAACAAATTAACCGGTAGCTTAAGCAAACGCCCTACGCCTTTACCGCGCAGCCCTTGCATATCAATCGCATGAAAAGGATAGCCAGTTGGGGCAACCAAGCGATTTTCCATGCCATTTGGCGTACCCAGCCAGTGAATAACCGCGCCGCGCTTGGTCAATTCTTCGCTAACTGCTAGCGCTGGAAATACATGCCCGCCTGTCCCCGCAGCCATCATTAATATATGCGGTGTTTTCATGAACGTCTGCCTATCTTTTCTTTATGTATATGAAAGACTTATTATCTTTTGATTGCGCTATCTATCGAACCAAAATGAGCCTATAAAAGCCCGCATAGTATAGTGTAAATCGCTGCCGGATAGACAGCATTTTGTGCCGTATGAATAATAAAAATCCAAGCCGTGATTCATCGCGGCTTGGCTTTTATAAATTCACTTAACAGGTCAAAAAATCATTTTTCATGATTTTTTATCACTTTTTAAAAGTGCTATTAAGAGATACGGTCTATCGTTATAGCTTAGCACACTGTTTTTTAAGTATTGTGCACATAGCTTAGTGATAAATTACTCTATCCTTACGGCGTTGCCTAAACTTATCGTTTAAAGGCTTTATTTAGACCAATACTTTAGAATAAATAGCTTAAACAGCCAGTTTTTTCTCGATAGCGATTATAAAGTCAGTTGCAATGTCAGTACCGCATTGGTCATCAATCTCACGCACACAGGTTGGACTGGTAACGTTAATTTCAGTGATACGGCCACCGATTAAGTCTAAACCAACGAACATTAGCCCTTTTTCTTTGACAATCGGCGCCACTACCTCTGCCACTTGGCGCTCGATATCGGTGAGCGGCATCGCAACCCCACTACCACCGGCGGCAAGATTTCCGCGCGTTTCACCTTTTACCGGGATACGCGCCAAGCTATAATCGACCACTTCGCCATCGACGATTAACACACGCTTATCGCCTTGCTTAATCTCTGGCAAATAACGCTGCGCCATAATAGGTAGCGTCTCAAGCTCGGTTAAAATCTCCAGCGTCACGCCGATATTTGGACTATCAGCGGTCAAACGAAAAATGCCCGTACCGCCCATACCATCTAAAGGCTTGACGATAACGTCTTGCTGCTCAGTAATAAATTTGCGAATATGCGCCTGTTTACTGGTCACAATCGTTGGACTCATATAATCGCTAAACCAAGTCGCAAAGAGCTTTTCATTACAATCACGAATCGCTTGTGGGTCATTAACTACTAGCGCGCCTGCTGCTTTAGCATGATCAAGCATATAAGTGGCATAAATAAAACGCATATCAAACGGCGGATCTTTACGCATCAAAATCACATCATAGTCGCTGACTGGCGCTGTCGCTTTATCCCCTAACGCATAAAAGTCATCGGGGTCACGCTTAACTGTCACCGGCTGGCTATCGACCATCAATTGCCCACGATCTAGCCATAAATCATGAATCTGACAGTAGCCAAGGCTGTGCCCGCGGTCTTGCGCTGACCACATCATCGCCAGCGTGGTGTCTTTTTTATAATTGACCAGCTCAATTGGATCCATAATGACCAGTATTTTTAACGATTTTTTTTGTTGTTCTTGGCTCATGATAAGGCTCACTTTCGTTATAGTATTAATTATTTAAGCAAACATCTCAAAGACATTGAGGACATAGCGTATGGCTCAAATGTCACTTAAACTTTATTTAAACATGACCTGAGTGCAGCCACATTTGCGATAAATCATACGCCGTACTGGGCGCGGTAATGCTGCATTTTTGCAAGCTGGGCAGCATCTTTATCGGTGCTACTTCCTGCTAAGTAGCTGATTAAATCGTCAATATCGACCAAGGCGCGTACCGGCACGTCTAGGGTTTCAGCCAACTCTTGAATAGCAGAGCGCTCCGCCAAACCTTTTTCTTTACGGTCAAGCGCAACGATAATACCAGCCACCCTGGCGCCCGCTTGCTCCAAAATCTCAACCACTTCGCGCATTGCCGTACCAGCGGTAATCACATCATCAAGCACCCAGACGGCCTTGCCACTGACATCAGCGCCGACTAAATTACCACCTTCGCCATGAGTTTTGGCTTCTTTACGGTTATAGCCCCATTTGGCATTGATGCCATGGTGTAGCCATAACGCTTGTGCGGTTGCGGCGACAAAGGGAATGCCTTTATAAGCCGCTCCAAAAATGACCAGCTCTTGCTCATTTGTACCATTATCACTAGCTGCCATTTGTTCAGCCATCTTTTCCGCTAAGGCATCGGCATAACCACGGGCTAATAACGATAACATCTCACCTGACGCCAGCAAACCTGCATTAAAAAAGTATGGACTAATACGTCCAGACTTAAGCACAAACTCGCCAAATTTTAAGACCTGATTGTCTAAAGCCAATTGGATAAATTGATGCGATGAAAATGAGGCGTTTTGTGCATGTTGAGCGTTATTAAGCGTGGCGGCATTCAGCATAGGGTCTTCCTATCAGCAAAGAAAAATGAAAATTGAACAATCAAAAAGTTGTGCAAGGCATTATAGTCGCGTCGGCTTAACTTGACCAACCGTTGATATCATAATCTTGCATATTCGCATAACGCGTCAATAATCCGCAGCGCGATGAGATAGTAAAGTAGCATTGCCCATCGTGACTGACTTGTATGTCCCAGCCTAAATGATAGGCAGCAACGATAATATGCCCCGTAAATAAGCGCACTTGACGATAAGCATCGCGCTGTGCGGGCTCAAACACTATTTGACTAAGCAAATAACTACGCAGATGCTGACAAATTTGCGCCGCGCTGTAGCTGTGATTGATGGTTTTGCGCGTACCGCATTGCTTTAAAGCATGGACGGCGACGCTACAAGCCATAATATCGGTCGCCAAACTGCCCGCGCCGCTGTCAAATTGCTGCGGCTGCAATACCACTTGCCAATCGTCAGCATAGACGCTATTAAACAGCTCATCAGGATTATAACGTCTGGTCAACGCTCGTAGGGATTCTGTCTTTAAAGGCTTATTAATATTATTATCAGTATTTATGCTATCGACTCTTGCAAACCCATAACGTGTCAGCTTTGGGTATGCCTGTAGCGCGCGCTGAATATCTGCCATATCAAGCAACGTCATATCAGTCAATGGCGATAATAACGGCTGATCGCTATGATTGTGATAAAAACTCTCGGGCAGCTCAATCAGCTTTGCCGCACTGAGCAGTGATAAATGCTCGGCCAATGCTTCTGAAGCCACTAGCGCCCATTTCGATAAGCTGTCCGTCTTGGGCTGATAAAAACGGGTCGAACGGCCATATAAGCGGCGCAGCTGACCATTTAAGCGCCGCGCAGGCTCTGGAATATCAGTCAATGGCCGAGCAGGATCAATTGGCAAACGCTTAGGATCAAAATTAGGATGGACAATCGCCGGCTGCTGACTATTTGCTAAATGAGCGGACTGCTCAGCATGACCTTCTGCAAACTGCTCCTCTGCTGCCATAAAATCAGCACTGGATAAACCATCGTCAGAAGTAGAATGCTGGGTCATAGATGTTCCCTAGGCTTACCAATTTAAAAGATGTAAAAATAAAAACAATCGAACAGTCATTTTACTTTTGATGTTGTTTTTGCTCTTGATGCTGCAAAATATCTCGATAACCTGCTTGCCAATCAGGATAGTCCAGCCAAGCTAAGGGAATGTTGCTATGCAAGCGCTTCCCCGTAACCGCTGTTTTATTGTCATCAATAGCAGGTGGCTCTGTATCTATTTGCTCACTTAACCAAGTGCTCAGCTCAAAAGTGGTGACTGGTGCATAATCAGTGGCGATATAAAGTGGTTTTGGCGTGCCTATGGTCATGACATTGGCAATAATAGTAACCAAATCACGATCCATAATGCGATTGCTCCAGTGCTCGGCGGCGACTGGCTCTTTTTGTTTTTCCTGGGCTTTACGCAGCCGCATCAGGCGCTCGCGACCATAAATACCACTTGGGCGAATGATAATCGCCCTATTACCAAAACCTTGTTGCAATACTTGTTCCGCTTGTAATATCACTTGCGAAGCTTCACGCTCTGGCGTTACAGGGGCTATGTTTTCATCAATCCATACGCCATTATCCTGCCCATAGACACCCGTTGATGAGATAAAAACAACGCGCGTAAGGTTGGTTAGTTTATCCGCCAATGTTGCCAGATCCTGAGTGATGGCCAAATAACTGTCATGATAACCGCTGGTCGAATACTCATCAGGGGTGACGATAATTGCTATCGAAGTAAAGTCTTGCAGCTGCTCAGCGCTGAGCGTTAACGCATCGGCTTGCAAAAACTTAGCGTTAGCATCTAAAGCATAATGATGACGCTCACGACGTGCCAGCCCCGTGACGTTAAAACCGTCTTGAGCGAGCTTATTGGTGACTGGTAAGCCGATATCACCTTGACCAATAATCAGTAAATTTTGCGTACTCATCATTTATCCTTTGTTCGATAACTACTTGTGACGACTGTCTATTAAAACCTTTATTAATAAAAGGGTTTTTCATAAAAGATACTAAAAATAGCGTCTATACGACAGCTGTATGTCTTCTTTGGCATCGATACGATCTTGCCATTCGTAGTTGGCATTGATACGTAACGCTTGTTTTTTATCAATATCGTACTGTAGCCCTAATGTCGATATCGGCTGCCAATAATGACCACGGGCATTAGACTCATCGCTGCTGCCATGATACCAATATGGCAGTTGCAATTCAGCCTGCGCACGTAACTGATTGTTAATCTGATAACGGCAACCAACATTGACGCCTGCGCCGACACGATAGCCTTTATTAATACCGCGGCCTGCTTGCGCCGTACCTCCTAAGAACGTATAGCATAGCTGCGGCGGCATCTCGCCTGTGCCCGCGCTAGGGGTGCCAAAGGCCCACGACCAACCCGTTTCATAGCCTAAACTGCCGACTAAATGATCATTACCATCCTGCTGTGAGCCGTCATTTACGCGTGTCGCTTCGATACTTGCGCCCCAGGTTTTACCTTTTTTGGCAGAATTGACTGGATTGAACGAGCGCCCGCGCACCAAAGTCACATTTTGCAAGACCACACTACTTGGCTGATTGGCTTTATCATTATCGCTGTCATATAGTCGCAAGGTTGCAGCCGCGCCTTCTAAATCAAAGAACTGCGGGAAACCTGACGGTCGATCGAGGGTATCGTGATAGCCCGCACGCAGACCCAAATCTATATAGTTATTCTCTCCGCGCTGCCCTAGCCCGATAAATCCCAGTTGCAAGGGATGTCTGTCTATCGGATTGTTATCAGCTACTGCAATACGGCGTGGTAATAACGTTTGTCCGTCAGCGGCTATACTAGAAATAGGATTTAACTGAGCAGATTTAATCTCATTCAGCGTCTGCTTAGCGCTATTATGATAGCCCAATTGCGCACGCTGCTCTTTAACCTTATTTAACTGCGCTTGGCGTAAGGTGCTATCGGCGGGCGTATAGTTGGTGCTGGCAAGTAGATTTTCGCTATCGAGCAATTGCACCACATCTGAGGGAATCACCGCATAAGGCAGGCGGCTTAATAAATGCTGCTGCGGGCGTACCACGTCAATCAAGCGTAAAATCTCAGACGCACAGTTATCGGTAGTAAAGTAATACGGTAACTTCAAATCCTTGGTCTCCCAAACATGTAGCATAATCTGCTGCACTTCCACTGGGGTCAAAGCCAATTGATAGGTCCACGCATCGCGCTCATCTTCTTGCAGATATTTCGCCAGCTTCTTCGGATATGGGTCAATTTCAATCAGATTATCGTAGCCACCGCTCATCGATTTGATGGCATAGACCAAAAAGTTATCGCTTGAGTCGCCACCTACCGTATAATTTAGCGCCACTGCATGATGAATCTGACTTGGATCGGCAACGCTGGCTTTAGAGTCAATACGCAATAATGTATGAGCAAAAGCTGAAATAGGATTGTCTAAATACTCTTGCGCAAACATAATAGACAGCTGCTCGGGCGCCAGCTTTTGCATCCAGTCATTCAGCTCTGGACAGTCGGTTTGCAAGCCGCTTTTGTCGATATTGAGTGTATCAGTCAGCCATTGGACGCGCGCTGGGAAACGGCACATTACTGAATTTTGTCCTAAATTTTCAGTCGCACGATTGGATGTATTATTATTAGCAGTGCCGTTATCCGAAGTCGTAGCCATTTCGTCAGCAAGCACAACCAGCAAGGCATCAAGCTCGGCCGCTGAATCATGCTGTCCATTTTTGCTTAAGTAAAATGCAGCATCATCAACGATACTGCTGTCTTTTTTCTTGCCGATTAAATTCTTTTGATCATCAAAGAAATATAACAATCGTCGCCATGTCGTATGCTGAGCGAGATTTTTTGCTTTTGCTTGCGTGCGCCATGAGGCTAGTAGCTGCTGTGTATCGGCGTCATTAATATTTTTAGTATTGGATGCAGAAGAAGCTAATTCTATATTTGGGGCGTTACTTGCCTTGATGGTATTATTTGATTCGGCATTTACTTTCACAACAACATTTGTGCCAGCAACAACAGGCTTAGCGCTGGTTGTTAATATTGGCTCAGCATTTTGTGATTTAGTGACCAAGTTGCCATCAATAGCTTCATTGGCATCCAGCGCCAACTCCCCTGTCATCACAAGTGCTGCAGGCGTTGGCAAAAACGCCTGTGCTTGCGCGGACAGTAGCAGTCCAGCTATGGTAAGCGGCAAACGTGCTCGTCTGCCAATGTTTGTTAGCGTGTTCGTTGGCGTACAATCTAGCGCCAAAAGGTTTGAATATATGGACATGAGTAACATCTCGCACTGTGGGGTCAGACGCGTAACGCGTTAGAATTCTATCGAATTATTAGAGTGATATGATGTATCACTGTCTTAAAACAATTTAAACAACTTTTTTTAAAGGTTATTTTTAGTTAAATGCGCCATTTATTGATAATAAAATATAACTAATAACGCCAATCTCAACTTATCGTAGGCTTTTGATTTTTATAGAATTTAAAATTCTAATTGTTTTAACTGAAATTTTAAAAACTAAGTAAACCAATACCTTAGAAAAACAAGTTGAGAGTGGGGTAACTAATAGTATTTACTGCGCACTTATTATCACATTATAAAAGAGAGTATTATGTCCACAGCATCGCCAATGACTATCCATGCCGGTCGGTTATCCGCTGCGACTTGGCTTGCCTCGCCCAACTTTAATAAACGTCCTGAAAATATCGCGATTGATGCTATTGTCATTCACAATATCAGCTTGCCGCCCAATGAGTTTGGCGCTTGCGATACTGACGGTCTGCATTACGTCAAAGCCTTGTTTACCAATCAATTAGACTGGGAGGCGCATCCATACTTTCAGACTATTAAAGGTGCAGAAGTCTCAGCACATTTATTTATAGAGCGTGATGGCGCGATTACCCAGTTTGTCGATTTTAACGAACGCGCGTGGCACGCTGGGCGCTCCAGCTACTTGGGTCGCCCTGAATGTAATGATTATAGCATTGGCATTGAGCTTGAAGGTTCAGATTTTGTGTCCTTTAGCGCGGCTCAATACGAAACGCTTGCCAAAGTTATCGTCGCTATCTATGACGCTTATCCAAAAACTCGTAGGCATCTTACTGGTCATAGTGATATCGCGCCCGGTCGCAAAACTGACCCCGGTGATTATTTTGAATGGACAAAGTTGCGAGAGATGGTTACCCGCCATATTGCAAGTCAGTCATCACTTTACAACCAAGATTGAGTAAACACTCTTATTAAAATTTCTGTAAATGACAGGTTTTATTCTTTATTGGATCCATTTATCAGGACAATGAAAGTGCTATAATCCGTCAGTTTTTCAACAATGCTGCATTAGCAAACAACCATCAGCAAACAAATTAGCAAAATAGGTTCTCATGGCAAAAAGTCGGTTATTTCGTTCAACCATGGTGGTCAGTAGTATGACCATGCTGTCGCGTATCTTAGGTTTGGTGCGTGATGTCGTTTTGTTAGGCGTCTTTGGCGCCGGTGGTCTAATGGACGCCTTTTTGGTCGCCTTTAAGATACCCAACTTTTTACGCCGCCTATTTGCCGAAGGCGCCTTTAGCCAAGCGTTTGTTCCTGTGCTGTCTGAATATAAAGAAAAATACAGCCTAGAGCAGGTTCAGATTTTAGTCAGTCGCACGTCAGGCGCACTGCTGCTGGTTTTATCCATGCTAACGGTCGTGGTGATTTTAATCGCCCCTTGGGTGGTGACCTTATTTGCCCCAGGCTTTGCTGATCAACCCGATAAATTTGCTATCACTGCTGAACTGCTACGCTTAACTTTCCCTTATTTATTGTTTATTTCTATGACCGCTTTTGCCAGCGGTATTTTACAAAGTTACGGACGTTTTGCCGCGCCCGCCTTTGCGCCTGTTTTGCTAAATCTATGTATGATTGGTGGTGCTCTAGTGTTTGCGCCGATGTTTGATGTGCCTATCATGGCGCTGGGTTATTCTGTCGCTATTGCAGGTTTACTGCAGTTATTAATACAGCTGCCACAGCTCTCGCAACAAAAACTACTGGTCGCCCCAAAAATAGACTTTCAACACGAAGGCGTGCGCCGTATTTTGAAATTGATGCTGCCGGCTATTTTTGGCGTTTCTGTCACCCAGATTAATTTGCTGCTCAACACCGTATTTGCCTCGTTAATGATTGGCGGTTCGGTTTCTTGGCTTTATGCTGCTGAGCGTATGAGCGAGTTGCCACTTGGCTTAATTGGGGTGGCAATCGGTACGGTTATTTTACCAAGTCTATCGAAAAGTGAAGCGCAAAAAGACGACGTCAGCTTCAAAAAGACCATCGACTGGGCAGCGCGCTTAATTATTTTGGTCGGCGTACCGGCATCGGCAGCACTGTTTATACTCTCTGACGTACTCATGCAAGCGCTGTTTTTACGTGGCGAATTTACCCTACGCGATGCACAAATGAGCTCACTGGCGCTAAAAAGCATGGCAGGCGGCATCTTAGGTTTTATGTTAATTAAAATCTTCGCGCCCGCCTTTTTTGCCCGTCAAGACACCAGAACGCCAGTCAGAATCGGTATTATCTCCGTCTTTGCCAATATGATTTTTAGTGTGATTTTTATCGGTATCTTTTATTTCTTAGATATGCCGCTACATGGTGGTTTGGCATTGGCAACGACGGGTGCGGCATTTGTGAACGCAGGCTTGTTATATTACTTCTTGCATAAGCGCGAGATTTTCCGCTTTGGCAGTCATTGGAAAAAGCTGTTTGGCCAGTTTGGGCTTTCTACCGCCTCTATGGTTGCGGTGCTTTATGTCATGCTGCCCTATTTCCCAACCAATGATGCGCAGTGGAAACGTATCGTTGCGCTGCTGATTATGTGCGTCGTTGGTGCGGTGGTTTATGGCGTCGTGCTACTAGCAACAGGTTTCCGTCCGCGCCAGCTAAAGCATGGTTAAGCACTTATTATTAAGCACTCATTGTTAAGCACTGAACAACGCTTTAACTTACCAAACCAAAACAAGCTAGGTATGAGAATTGACAGTGAATGCGGCTGATAGTTGCCATAATTACTACTAAATACATAATTTTGGGGACTAACATGACGAACAAATCATCAGCTTCACAGACAGCTTTATCAACAACCTTGTCACGTTTACCAAGCATATTGACTGTTGGCATCCTGTCTACTGGACTACTTTTAAGTGGTTGTAGCAATAATGATAAGGGTGACACTGAGACTGCTGTCAATAATAATGAAGACACTACAGCAATCGCTGAAACATCTGATGACACTGTGACTGATGAAGCAAAATCAGTGGGTACAGATAATATGAGTGAAGATGCGCAAGTAACAGATAGCACTCAAGATAAAACCATCATCACGAGTGATAATATCAATCCAGTGACTGCTGATAGTAAGCAAAAAAGCTTGGTGACCAATCCAACTCAAAATGGCACGCCAGAAGATACGGTTAAAAAAGCATTAGACAGTTTGTATTATGGCGACGCCAAACAAGCTGCAACGTATTATAAAGTCGACATGGCAAACTTTGAGGAAGAGCTTGCCAAAACGCAATCCGCGTTTCAGCAAACGGTTGATGGGGTGACTTTTACTGATACTAAATACAACGATGATAAAACCCGTGCCACCATCATAGGTGAGATTATGTTAAGAGGTCAAAGCGAGCCTGCGCCATTGACTTATGAGCTACAAAAAATCGACGGCAAATGGAAGATTTTAGGATAAGGTATCTGACTGCTATTCTCTAAATTTTCTTCATTTGGCGTTATTACTGGTCATTACTATTTTTATTAATCATCGCTATCTTCATTGATCATTACTATCGGCAATGACCGCTTTACCAAGCATCACGACATCGGCAATAAAACCCTCCATATCACAAACCTTTGGCATATAGCCCCATTGCTCAAAGCCAAGTTTACGGAACAATCCTAAGCTTGGCTGATTATGGGCAAAGATAAGCGCAACCACGTTATGGATACCTAAGCTCGGCGCTTGCATCAGCATCCAGCGTGTCAACAAGCTGCCCAATTTTTGACCATGATACTCTTGATGTAAGTAGATACTAATCTCCGTACTGATATGATAAGCGGGCCGTGTATACAAATCGCTAAAGCTACCCCAAGCGACGATTGGCAAAACCATTTTTTCGACACTCATATCTGCATCTTCAAGCACAGCTCTAACAATATAAATCGGCCGCGTGGCACTATTTAGATGTTCATCAAACCAATCTTGACGCTCTGCGCAAGTCACGGGTGTGAGATTTGCGGTTGCTTGCTTGCCGGCGATACTTTGGTTATAAATGGTTAAAATTGCGGGTAAGTCGTCTTGACTGGCGAGCTGTACTATAAAGCGCTCGTTAAGTTTATAGACGGCTGATGTAGGCTGTATAGAGTCATAGCCATTATCATAATCAGTCGTAGAGACAGCAGCAGGCATAGCGTTTCCATCATGAATATTCATAGATAATAATAAAAATAGGGATAAGTGATAAGTAGACGTTTAGCTGTTAGCATGGTTGTTTGATTAACAACAGACTATAGGATGTTAGTAGGGCTATTTTACTTTATAATGGCTGCTTTTAAACACATCTGTTTTAAAAGTTTGTTTTAATCGCGGTGTGTTTTTCATTTTTTATTGGTCTTATCTATCATAGCTGACATTTATGAACACCTATTTTCTTGAGCAACTGATGGCGTTGCCAAACGCTTTACCGGCCAATAGCAGCCCAGTAGCGTTACCGCCCTGCGTGCTGACTATCGGTAACTTTGATGGCGTACATTTAGGTCATCAAGCGATGCTGTCGCAAGTGCGTGAGCTTGCCAAAGCGCAAAATCTTGGCTCGGCTGTCATGATATTTGAGCCGCAACCGCGTGAGTTCTTTGCGCCAGCGACCGCGCCTGCTCGCCTCACCAATCTTACCGAAAAGCAAGCTTTGCTGGCAGAATACGGCGTCGAGACGCTAATTGTCGCCAGCTTCGATAGCGATTTTCGCTCGCTATCAGCGCAGGCATTCGCCGATATTTTGGCACTGCGCTTAAACGTCCAAGCTTTGGTATTGGGTGATGACTTTAAATTTGGTCATGACCGTACTGGTGACAGTCAGTTTCTACGCGATTATGGCTTAGAGGTGACCAATCTGCACACCGTTATCGACGATAAAGGTAAAGGCGCGCGCATTAGCTCGACGCGTATCCGAGACTTATTGATGGCTGGCGATATTGACGCAGCCAATGCCCTCTTGGGACGCGACTATGCAATGACAGGCGTTGTCGTTGGTGGTGATAAAATCGGTCGTACCATGGACTTCCCTACTGCAAACGTTGATTTAAAACGCATTAAACCTGCCTTACATGGTATTTTTGCTGTCGATGTTGTTAGTCTCGATGACAATGGCAATGTCATACCAGATGGTCTAACCGCACTCACTGATAATGAAAATTCAGGAGTGAAAGGTCTACGTCCGCATAGCTTATTTGGTACTGCCAATCTTGGTATCAGACCGTCGGTAGATAAAGAACATGATTGGCGCTTAGAAGTACACTTTCCTAAGCTACAAGCAGACTTATACGGTTTAACATTGCAGGTACGATTTTTGCACTATTTGCATGGTGAGCGCCATTATGAAAGTTTAGAGGCGTTAAAGGCAGGTATTCATAATGACGTGATTGACTTACTTGAATGGCGTGCTCAGCAGTCGAATTAAAATGGTAGTTATGAGCCTATAAAAGCGTAATGTATAAAAAAACCCACAGCGTGAATAACGTTTGTGGGTTTTTATTTAGTCTAATATTTTATTATCTTTTAGGCATCAGGATGCATACGCACGTTTAAATCATCGATAACTTCTACCCATGCGGCGTCTTTATTCCACTCTTCTTGCAAAAAGGCACGCTGATTGTCATTCCATACCGCCGCTTCGATTAACTTCTCTTCTTTTGCCAGTTTATTATTTTCGACAAAACTGTCAATCGCTTCATCCGAGCTATCAAGCCCTAACTGCGCAAAAAGTTCATTCATACTATATTCCGGTTCACCCAACATACCTTTTCTCCTTAAATGATACAGATTTAATTGTGTTTATTGTTTGGATTTACCACTCTATTGTAGCAAGCTTTATTTGAATAGCTGTTAATCAACGTTTAGCTAACGTTAGCAATTGTATTGATGGTTACGCAAGGCACAAAAAAGCCCTCTATCACAGAGGGCTTTTCAGATTAAATTCTATATAACAGCTTGAGTAGATTGCCTACTTATGGAAGCAAGTGTGCTACTGCATCACGCTCTTCGCTAAGCTCTTGCTCAGTTGCGGCCATTTTCTCTTTTGAGAAATCTGATGACACATCAACGCCTTCTACGATAGACCAGTCGCCATTCTTGCAAGTCACTGGGAATGAGTAGATTAAGCCTTCAGCAATACCGTATTCGCCGTTTGAGTAAACGCCCATAGAAACCCAATCGTTCTCATCGCTACCAAGAGCCCACGTACGCATATGCGCGATGGCAGCGTTGGCAGCAGAAGCGGCAGATGACGCACCGCGAGCTTTGATGATAGCAGCGCCGCGTTGTTGTACTTCTGGGATATAGGTGTTTTCGTACCAATCACGGTCAACCAAATCTAACGCTGGTTTACCGTTAACAGTCGCAGCCGTTAGGTCTGGGTACTGAGTTGATGAATGGTTGCCCCAGATAATCATTTTTTTCACGTCATTGACAGTGCTGTCTGTTTTACCAGCCAACTGGGCGATGGCACGGTTGTGGTCTAGGCGCGTCATAGCAGTGAAGTTGCGTGGATCTAGGTCTGGTGCATTGCGCTGAGCAATAAGAGCGTTGGTGTTGGCAGGGTTACCGACCACCAATACTTTTACGTCACGGCTAGCAACATCGTTCAATGCTTTACCTTGCGCTGAGAAAATCGCCGCGTTGGCTTCTAGCAAATCTTTACGTTCCATGCCTGGGCCACGAGGACGCGCGCCAACCAATAGTGCATAGTCGACGTCTTTAAAGGCAACAGTCGCATCATCAGTTTGCACGATGTCTGCCAATAATGGGAATGCACAGTCTTCTAATTCCATGACCACACCCTTTAGGGCGTCAAGAGCTGGCGTGATTTCAAGCAATTGCAAGATAACTGGCTGATCTTTACCTAGCATTTCACCAGATGCAATACGAAATAACATAGCATAGCTGATATTACCAGCGGCACCAGTGACGGCAACACGTAAAGGCTGTTTCATTGACATTGAATACTCCCTAATTATAGATTAGATAATTCACAATTCTAATGGATGGTTGTAATAGATGGTTTTGATTGATGAATATCGTTTGAGATAGCGACCTGCTCGCTGAATATAGCAGTCATAAACCGTTCACTAGTGTAGCACCTCAGCCTATTAACCGTCTAGAGAAAGCGCGAACGCGTTTGCGGACAATACAAATTATATTGTTACATTTTATACAGATAGATAATGAAATTTTTGGCACAACATTAGAGGAGTAAGGCGTTAGAGGAACTTCAAGAAAGGTGCAAAAGAAGTATTAAAAGACGGCGAAAAAGCGTTTTAGATAGAATAATGGCTAATATTTTAGGAGAGTTATAAGAAAAATTGCCTATATTTTTGCCATTTGTACTTCACTGTTTTATTCATTAAAGGTAGAAAGAGGCGTTATTAATGCACAATAACTCAATGTCAAAATAGAATTATTTGCCGCCTGAAATAATAAACTTACTACCGCAGTTGTCGACGATATTGCTACAAGTGCCGAATGAGCTGCCCTCATAACACACGTGCACATCAGTCAATACCATTTGCCGTCGCGTGCCTACCTGACAAATCAAATCAACGCTATTCGCTGACATACCATTATTCAAGCGGGTCATCTGACCGACAAAACGCGATTTTAACACCGTATAGCTGTTGCCTGTATTTAACTCATTCGGTAGTTTTAAGTCGCCGGCATAATTGGTAATTTGGCGAAAATAGCTGCTAGCGCTGAGAGGGCTACAAACGCCATAGCGTTGCCATGCTTGGGTGCGCACCGTGGTATCAGGCATGATACGGTTGACAACTTTTAATTGTAAGGGCGTCAAGCGTGGCTCACTGCCGCGGCCGCAGCGCTCGCCATAGCCCATATCGAGACCTGAAACGGTAAGCGAATAGCCTTCCAAACACTGACGCATACGCGCGCGCGTTGGCTGTAAGCTACATAACGCTGGCGTCATTTCAATCATCAACACCCGCTGACCCGGTTTGCTGGCATTCGCTGCTTGGGCTGGCAGCGTTATTGCACCCTGCAACAATAGTAAAGCGCTTATACCAAGTGCAGCATTACCTTTATTGTCATACTTTGTACGTAACCAATATTTATGAAAATGCTCTGATAGCGCTGTCTTTGACATCGAGCCCACCTTTGTCTGAAGAGTTAATTGACGCTTAGCTTGCGACGATATGGGCAACTTGAAATATTTTTTAATCATAAGAAGTTAGAGCATCTAGCAATGACGAATAGGAGCTTTTAGGATTCATTAATTTCCACAATCCAAACTAAGACACTGATCACATTAGGTCGCTCGAAAGTATTTAGCCTTCTGGGAGTGAGTCCGCAGGCTGGGAGTGAGCCAACAGAAAATTCAGACGGAAACTCAAACAATGGTAGCAAATTGCTTTTTTTAATCTATAGCAGAAACGTAAACATGGATTTGTGAAGCGATTACTGCTGTTAAACTAGCGCCATAAAAAAGCCATTAACAGCGAGCGATTAATGGCTTTTTTAGAAAACAAAGAGAATTAGAAGGCGGCGGGAATGGTTCCCATGCGCTGACTAATAGGCTGACCGCGACCCAGCAAACTGCTATAGATGGTGGCGTTTTCCATTACATGCTTGACGTAATTGCGCGTTTCAGGAAAGGCAATCGACTCGACATATTGGTCGGCCGCAAGTGAGCCATAAACTGGCTGCCAACGTTTGGCATTGTTGGGTCCAGCATTGTAACCCGCTGTGGCCAAAACTGGCTGGCTATTCAATTTACCAAAGATATCGCCCATATACCAGGTGCCATAACGAATATTGGTATCACCACTATTGGCACGGCTGGCGCTATAAGTTTCGCCCAAATTACGTGCGATATATTTAGCGGTATCAGGCATGACTTGCATCAGCCCGCTCGCGCCAACGTTTGAGCGCGCCGACGAGACAAAACGGCTCTCTTGACGCATGATGCCATACGCCCATGCCGGATCGATACCAGCCGATTGACTATGGCGCATGACCGCCGATTGGTGCGGCATCGGATGTGATAGAGCCAAGTTATTTACCGTATCAGTATTATCAATGGCATAAATTGCTCGATCGAGCCAACCGATATCATAGGCTTGACGCGCCGCCGCAATAATCAAATTATTATCGCGATTGTCACGCGCTTTTTTCACTGCCCAGTTCCACTCGCGATTGGCATAAGCGCGGCTAGCATCGGCGTTATATAGAGCAAAGGCCCGTGCAAAGTGCGGGTTTTGCATGACGCGAGCACGGTCGGCGCTACTAACGTTAGGCAAATTACTGCCACCTAAGCGGCTGGCATCAAAACGTTGACCGACTTTATCCTTGGCCATCAAACCATAGTATTCATTGCTTTTCGCAAGATTTTGATACATTTTTTTAGCAGTGTTGCGTTTGTTGGCATCACTTGATTGCTCATAAGCACGCGCCAACCAATATTGCCATTGATTGGTTTTTTGCGTTTCAGCGTCCATTTTTGAGATGGCTTCGACCACATCATCCCAACGACTAAAACGAATCGCCGCCATGGCATAATATTCGGCTTCTTCAAAGCTAAAATCATTATCTAAGCTATTACGGAACCAATCGACCGCTTCCACATTAAAACCATCGTCAGTATTGTGGTTCATACGCTGAACGCCAAGAATGCGATAAGCATAGCGACGGGTGTCATCGTTTAATAACTTCGCTGCGCGCTGATTGTCTTGTTTCACATCAAAATCTAATTGTAGCGCTGCCTCACGGTAGGACTTTTCTGCCAAGCGCCCCATGGCATACAAATACAGATATTGATTCATCTGGCTGTTTGGCTCGCGAGCAAAACGGCTAAAAAATGCTGAGGGATTGAGCTGAATTTCACTTAACGACGAGTAAGGAATCGGTGTACCCAACTTTGATGACAAAGCCATAATATCGCCAGTCTTACCTTTACGCAGCATACGTTTGAGACGCGATACCCTATCTTGATTGCTAATCAGCGCATTATTATTCATCTCTAACGCCAATTGATCACACAGCGCTGGCTGTTTTTTGGTGGTCAGCCAGACATCGGACTTGGCCGCCATCGCGCGCATGCTATCGCCGCCGTTATTAAACCCAAGGGCAACGGCGCACTTTTCACTGTCATCGGCATTGGTAATGAGATTTGCCACTTGGCGTACGGCGGCATAATCATTGGAACCCGCTTTGGTTTCTGCAAAATCGGCAACCAGCTTTTCTGCCATTACCGTCTCTGGATACTGGCGGACAAACTGTGTAACCGTCGCTGGGCTTTGTGAGTTTAGGTCCAAATTCATACGCCAATAAGGCGGATACATGGCAAACAAACCGCCATTCATCTCCTGCTCATAATTATAGAGGGCGTTGACATCACCGCGTTCTGCCGCAATCGCCGCTGCTGTAAATGAGCTTGCGCCACTATCCGCTTGGTAACCGCTGTTTGCTTGATAATTGCTGTTTGGCTGCGAGCTTGGCGCTTTATAGTTATCAGGTTGATAGCTTTGCGGTTGATAGTTGTCCGGTTGGTAGCTACCTTGTTGCGGATAACTATTGACATTACTACTGGTAGTATTACCCCAAGTAAGCTCAGCATAAGCCCCTTGCGACAATACCAGCGCGCCCATCGCCGTTGCCACACTCAGCACACTGGTTTTTAGCATCGTTGTTTTATGGTTTTTAGGCATATGATGTTGATAATGGGTATCTTTATCCTTGATACTTTGAGCAACTTGCGGCTTTGACATACGGATTCTCTTTATAATGGGTCTAAATAATTTGGCTAAATAAACAGTTTAAATCTAAACTTGAAATAGTATTTTTCACCCCACTTAAAACGCTCATTTAAACAATAGTGCGGATATGGTTGTCTGCATCATACTATACTCGTTGCACATTCAACCATCAGCTTTACTTTTCGTTAATAAATTGGATAGCCATGCGTAACACAAAGGTGTTACAGCGCTTTTACTAGGCCTAATTGTGCTAAAAGCCATTATCTGAGTGATGGTAATAGATAAGCAATTGATACTATTATAAATAATCAAATGCCGTCAACAGCGTAAGACCACGCTAACTTTTCACATTGATGCCAGATTATGATAAAATACGCCACCGGTTAATCGCCTACCTCGCTATATTTTTAGTCAATCATGGACTTCGCTTATGAGTGTTACTGTATTTAATCCCCGCATCGATGACGCTGCTGTTGAGAACAGGGTTACTGCGCCTGCCGTTATGGCACTCGAAGCGTCAAACTCTGTTCAAGCGTCTACTGCCCAAACCCCTGTCAATGAAAGTGGTACGCCGAAAAAAGTCTTTGTTACCACTCAAGGCTGTCAGATGAATGTCTATGACTCTGGCAAAATGCTTGATGTATTGGGCGATTCACACGGGATGGAAGTTACACATAATATTGACGAAGCCGATGTTCTATTAATGAATACTTGCTCAATTCGCGAAAAAGCGCAAGAAAAGGTGTTTTCAGAATTGGGTCGCTGGCGCAAATTGAAAGAAAAACGCCCCGATTTGGTCATCGGCGTTGGCGGCTGCGTGGCCTCGCAAGAAGGCGATAATATCCAAAAACGCGCACCTTATGTTGATATGGTTTTTGGGCCACAAACCTTACACCGTCTGCCAGAGCTTTATGACCAGTCGCATGAGCAGCGTTCTATCTCGCCTAAAAACCGTATCGGTACGGTAGATGTGTCATTCCCAAGTATTGAAAAGTTTGATTTTTTACCAGAACCAAGAGTAGAAGGGTTTAAAGCCTTTGTATCTATCATGGAAGGCTGCTCTAAATATTGCTCATTTTGCGTGGTGCCTTATACTCGCGGCGAAGAATTGTCGCGTCCGCTTGATGATGTTTTGGCAGAAATTGATAGCCTTGCCACTCAAGGCGTGCGCGAGATTAACCTACTTGGTCAAAACGTCAACGGCTATCGCGGCGAAAAAGACGACGGCAGTATTTGCCGTTTCGCTGAGCTCTTGCATTATGTCTCGTATGTCGATGGCATCGAGCGCATTCGCTATACCACCAGCCATCCGCTAGAGTTTACCGATGATATTATCGATGCTTATGCCAAGTTGCCAGAGCTGGTATCACACCTGCATCTACCGGTTCAAAGTGGCTCAAATGCTATTTTGGCGGCGATGAAACGTAATCATACTATTGATGTTTATATCAATCAGATTAATAAGCTTAAAGCCATACGCCCTGACATTCACCTATCGAGTGACTTTATCATTGGCTTCCCTGGCGAGACTGATGAGGACTTCCAAGATACCTTAAACTTGGCAAAAGAATTAAACTTCGATCACTCTTATAGCTTCATCTATTCTAAGCGTCCGGGTACGCCGGCGGCAGAATTGCCTGATGATGTGAGCTTCGCAACTAAAAAGGCACGCTTAGCAGAATTTCAACAGGTTATTATTGATTCAACCCTTACAAAAACGCATGAAATGGTCGGCACTACGACTCGCGTCTTGGTCGAGCAAGTGGCCAATCGTCATCCTGATTGCTTAATCGGCACAGCAGACAATACCCGTACCGTGATGTTCCCTTTTGACGTTGATAAAGTAGATGAACTACTGGGTAAAATCGTCAGTGTACGCGTGACCGATTTTGTCAGCCCGCATATGGTAAAAGGCGAGCTGGTTGAGGTATTGGCTTAACCCTTTATAAAAAACTGTATAAATGAAAAAGCCGCTCTCTATTTAAGTAGGGATCGGCTTTTTTGTGCGTGGATGTTAAAATTGATTGTCTTTACTGCGATAACCAATCGGTCTTCCGCAATTGCTGCTTGGTTTCGCGGCGACGTTTTTTGCGCACGATATCAATATCTTCTTTTTCATGAATACCGCCTTTTTTGAGCAGTGGATTTAGCGCCAGATAATTTCGCGTTTTTATAGCACCAAGTAAGTTTTGTTTGGCTGTGGCATCTTGCTGTTCCAGCTGCCGTTCAATCTGCTTGGCCTTTTTTAAAGTTTGTTTTAAGCTCATATTGTTACCTATATTTTTAATATCTCTAAATCTGTTTTGCAAAACCAACTAACCCTTAATGCACATGACCTGTTTAAGCGTATGCACCACTTCGACTAAGTCGGCTTGGTTGGCCATCACTTCTTCAATGTCTTTATAAGCACCGGGTATCTCGTCGATGACCCCTTTGTCCTTACGGCACTCAACGCCTTCGGTTTGCGCTTTGAGCTCATCAATGGTAAATGCCCGTATGGCTTTGCCTCGGCTCATTTGTCGCCCTGCGCCATGCGAGCACGAGCAAAACGATTCATCATTGCCAAGACCTCGGACGATAAAGGATTTTGCGCCCATAGAACCGGGAATAATCCCCAGCTCACCTTGGTAGGCACTGATAGCGCCTTTACGCGTGACATAGACTTGCTCACCAAAATGCATCTCTTCGTTGACGTAGTTATGATGGCAATTGATGGCTTCTTTGGTCAGCTGAAAACGTGGCAACCCCGCTTGTGGTGACTGCATGGCTTTAATGACCAAACGCATCATCTCACGGCGGTTTTCTAGCGCATAATCCTGCGCCCAGCCTACCGCCTCAACATAATCAGCAAAACTATCAGAGCCTTCAGCAAAGTAAGACAAATCCCGATCTGGCACATGACCAAAGCGCGATTGACGCTCTTTTTTGGCAAGATTAATAAAGTACTGACCAATACAATTACCAATGCCGCGACTACCAGAATGCAGCATGACCCAGACATCATTGTTTTCATCTAAGCACAGCTCAATGAAATGATTGCCACTACCCAATGTGCCAAGTTGCTTTGCCCACGTACGCTCAAAGCCTTTGAGCATCTTGAGCAAACCTGGATGCTTATCAGTAATCGGTCTTAGGCGTTTACCTAACGGATCAAGCGTTGAGTTTTTGGCTTGGATTTGTTTGTGCATATTAAAGCCAACTGGCACTTGCTGCTCCACTACTGAGCGTAATGCCCTTAAACTATCAGGCAAATCACTTGCCGTCAGAGACAAACGCACCGCGTTCATACCGCAGCCAATATCAACACCGACTGCAGCAGGAATGATGGCGGATTTGGTTGGAATCACACTTCCAACGGTAGCGCCTTTGCCAACGTGTACATCAGGCATCACCGCGATATGCGAATGTACAAACTCCAGCTGAGCCAAATTACGTAACTGCTGCATCGCCTCTTGCTCAATATCCGTGGTGTAAATCTTGACTGGTACGCCATATTTACGATTTTCATTTAATACTAATTGAATGCTCATAATATATTATTTCCATTTTATTATTTTAATCACCATACAAAATATATTTTATATTTACCTATTCTGTTGACTTTATAAGTTACTTATTGATTACCATTAAGTAAAACACTCAATAAGTTATTTTTCATAAGAAATAGACAATAAAATACCGCTTCTTTATTAATTAAAAAATCAATAAAAATGTATGATTAATTTATGATGGACGTTTTAAAAAGAATTTTTACGCTACCAAAATATTCAGCTTAAAAATGAAAGCTTAGATAGCACACACATAAATAGTTATTTACTAAATAATAGCGTGAGCTGAGCGAGAATATTAGTGATAATAGTAAGGTAGAATTTCGAATAAACAGCTAATAGCAAACGCGAAAATGCCGTGCACGATTACGAGCTATGTTGACATAGCGCACTTAGAAGAGGGATAGAGTGAGTAGATATAGAAGGCTATGCGTTGATATCAATAAACAAGATATCACTCAATAGCTTATATATAGATTCAGCCAAACCTTTTCGAAGTCGTCATTGCTGTCATGCAGTTTATACGTTCAATCTTTGAAAACGTCTTGATGTTTAAATAGGACACGATGATTCCTCCGTAGGTTGTGGCCAATGTCAGAGCGACAATAGCAGATTAATTGGGATAATGTAGCACCTATGAAAGATAAGCGCTATAAATCAATGAGATAATAATAATGATTTAAAAAATAAAGTCAATAATTAATTTAATTATATAAAAATTTTCTAGAAAACGTATCACTTTTTAAAAAATCACGTTAAACATAAACCTGATTAATTCCTAAGCCAAGAAACTATTTAACACCTCAGCCAATAACGCCGCGGCAATTAAAATAAATATCACCCCGCAACCGCGATTGAGCCATGCCAAACGCTCACCAACATCAAGCCAACCAGCCAGCTTTTTACCGCCAATGGTATAAATCAGCTGCCAAATCGTCTCGCTCAAAAACAGCCCACAAGTCAGCATAATATACTGCGGCCACAGCGGCGCGCTAAAATTGATAAATTTGGGAAAAAAGGCGGCAAAAAACAATATCGCTTTTGGATTAGACAGTGACACCCACATGCCCGTTCGAAACAATAACCAATCGCTAGGCGGCGCTTTAACAGCCGCGCTCGAAAGTGAGCGCGGCATAGGCTTATCTGCCATTTCCGCAGTCGTAGTCAGCTCTTTATGAACTTCTGTACTCAGCTCGCTGGCATCACTCATTAAGCTGCTACTACCACTATCGCGCCACGATGCGACACCCAAATAAATAAGGTAAATCGCACCAACGGTCTTAATCACTGTCAATAACCATGGCGATTGACGACTAATAACATCAAGTCCAAGGAGCGTTGACAGCAGTAAAATAAACAGCCCAAGGCTTAAACCTGCTAGCGTCCATAAGGTACGCTTGACGCCATAATTAAGGCCATACTGAAAGGCCAGTAGCATGTTTGGACCGGGGGTCGCTGAGATAAAAAACGTACTTGCAAAAAATACCGCAAACAGATGCCAAGACATCAACCAACCCCTACTTTTTTATAAAAATTTAAATAATACATGCGCCATGTTGAAAAGCATGCGTCATGTTGAAAAAATAAACACCGCCATAAAGACGGTGTATGTCATGCGCATCTATATTGCCATAAAATTGCTTATTGACTATTTTATCAGCTGATAGCGCAACTGTTTAGCAGCTTTTGTAAAAACTCATCACAACGTACCATTTCACTTAGCGCGACATATTCATCAGCTTTATGCGCCTGCTCAATGCTACCAGGACCGCAAATAATCGTTGGGATGCCGCTATTAGTAAACTGACCACCTTCAGTTGCATAAGCGACTTTATGACGTGTATCGTCGCCGGTCAGAGCGATAATTAACGCTTGTAGCTCAGCGCTGTCGTTATCGGTCATCGCTGGTACACTTTCTTCTTGTAGCAGCTCAATGCCAGTATCGGCAGCGCGTGCTTGCATTTGGGTGCTGAGCTCTGCAACTTTTGCCGCAATCGGTGCGAGGATATCGTCTTGTGTCATATGCGGCAGATTACGATAATCAAAGGTAAATTCACACAGATTGGGGACGATATTGGTCGCGGTGCCGCCTTGTATGGTGCCAACAGATAATGTCGAATAAGGCACATCGAACAGCCCATCGTTATCGCTTCGATGACTAATCTCTTGGGCCAATTCATCGACATAACCAATCAAACGACTGGCATAGCTAATAGCGTTGACACCTTGGGCAGTCAATGATGAATGCGCTGACTTGCCATGGACGCGGCAACGGTAAACCGCGATGCCTTTATGCGCCACCACCATCGCCATATTGGTCGGCTCGCCAACGATACAGTAATCAGGCGTAATACCGCGTGCTTTCAAATCCGCTAATAGCAGCGGTGCGCCCAAACAGCCGACCTCTTCATCAAACGACAATGCCAAATGCAATGGGCGACGCAATTGACCTGCGTTAGATAGCTTTACTGCTTGCGGCAATAGTGTCAGCGCACAAGCAATAAAACCTTTCATATCGCAAGCACCGCGACCATATAGCTTGTCGCCACGAATGGTTGCGGTAAACGGCTCAGACGTCCAGTCTTGCCCGTCAATCGGTACGACATCGGTATGACCCGATAGTACCAGACCATGATTGATTTCATCGGCATCTTTTCCCGCTGGCACCGTAACGAATAAATTGGCTTTATTTTTAGCATCATTAAAGGTTAAACCTACCGTCAGGCCTAATTGCTCGCAATACGCTTTCACATCGTCAATCAACGCTAAGTTTGAATGGCGACTGACCGTATCAAACGCAATTAATCTTGTCAGCCAGTCAATACTGTCATTTGGATAATTGCCAGTAGAATAATGAGTATTGGACGTTTCTCGTTCTGCAACGTTATCGTAATTTTTTAGCGTCATAAGACTTCCTTATCGTACTAAGATAAAAAGGCACAGCTTTTTTAATAAGCGTAATAATGAAGACACGCCCTAGCCTTTTTAAGCAGATTTTTTATTTAAGTTTTTTACTTATTTTTTTGAAATGAACGCTGCTGTAGGGCTCTGATTTCTTCATCTAAACCGGCAATCGGACCTTCGATGGGCACATTCGGCGCGACTTCTTGGATACTTAATGAATGGATGGGCGATGTTGAGCTCACACCCATCTCGTCCATCCATTTACCGAGCTGTTTTGATGAGCTGATATAGACAATACGACCAAGCCCCGCCCACGCATGTGCCGCGGAGCACATGGCGCAATGCTCACCCGAGGTATATACCACGGCTTTTGCCCGCGCCTCAGGGGTCATATTTTGCGCGGCCCATTTAGCGACGGCAATTTCAGGATGGTAAGTCGCATCAACCGTATTGGCACGATTACGATCTTCTTGTAATACTTTGCCATTGCCATCGACCAACACGCTACCAAACGGCGCATCGCCCGCCTCTAATGCTTCAGCAGCGAGCTCAATGCAGCGGCGTAAATAAACCATCTCATTATCAGTAGTCATCATCATATCCCTTTTATTATTTTGGACAGCTATCCAATAGCCAAGTACCATTTCTCTGGCATCAATCTCAGCTATTTCTCATGCCCTTCATCCTATCATGTTAATTATGATGGGCGGTTTTGATTCATCACATCAACGACCGGCGGCATCGGTTTAGGCAACCTACCTTCTGCTTGTAGCTCTTTGGTGGTTTTGGCATCGATAGCCAGTCCAGCAATCAGAGCGATATCTTTCACAGGCTTGCGTTGACGCGTAGCAAAACTGACCGGTACCATGCGTGCAAATTCAAAAATATGCAGATAAGACTCTTCGCCACCTTCGAAGTCTTCATCATCTTCTAAACGTATCGCACCAATTTTTGCCAAATCCGATAGCATCTCGTTTTCATCGCCACTCAGACCACAATCGGTAATACCAAAACCGGTCATAAAGCCATTTGCCCACTGTTTCAGCGCCATCACGCGCTCGTACAGGTCATGTTCATCATCTGGCACCAGTGGCATATACGCATAAGCATCGTCTTTGTCTTTTAACTGAAAAACGATGTCTTCTGCCTCTTCGGTGAGTAAAGTTAATGCGGCATCAGGCAGCGGCGCAAAACTCAACTCCTCAAACACCTTTGCCCAAACTGGCTCATCAGGAGCATTACAGGCGGTCATCAGCCCCGTCATCAAGCCGTGTACCTCGCTGATAGACACGTCCGTCCAGTCATCAAACGCAGCCAGCCAAGTATTCCAGCCAGAGATATTGTCATTCATAATAGATGTCCTAGTGATTGATTAATAGTGGTAAATACCAACAGACGCCGCCCGATATGATTCATAAAGCGGCAAGTGATAAAAGTCACAAAACAAAGCGCCATACAATTACTTTGTTGATATAGATATTATGCGGTCACCTATGGCATTATTAAACGCAGAGAACAAAATTCATTTACGCTTACTTGTTAAGGATAAAAACTGACTATGTATGACCAACTTAGAATATTAGAAAAAATGGTACTCGATATTAAAAAACAGTATCAGCTTGTCAGTGCTGAACTTAGCAGCCTCAAACAACAACCAGTGACTGACCCAAAAGAGCTTACCGCTCTTAAAACCAAGCTCGATAGCAGCTATAGCGAGCGTGACGGTGCCAAAAAACAATTAAACGATCTTGATAAGCGCTACCAAAGCCTTGCCGAAGCCCATCATATGATTGGTGAAGAACAAGACAAATTGCACAAGCAAATCGAGCAATTACAGCATCAAAACCATGCACTGCAGCAGCGTAATAATGAATTAAAACAGCAGTATAGCGATATTAAGCAGCAAAATAGTGACTTGAAGAAGAAAAATGAATTGGCCGCTGAGCGTACCCAAGTGGTCTTACAGCGTTTGACACGCATTGACCAAGCCGAAAGTTAAGCAGACGTTGATATTCATCATGCTTAATTTGAGCAATTTTGCTGATTAACTTTATCTATTCAGCACTTAAGTTTATTAGGTTTATCAGCACCCTATTTATAGCAATGACAGTTAATCATTCACTTTAATGACACATATTGTAGGATTTATCATGACCGATGACCGCGCAAACCCTGTAGAGCGTCAGCTGCCAAGCAGTCAGACCCATAACATTCAACCCACAAATATTCAACCCACAACCACTCAATCAACAGCCATTCCAGCAAAAGACAATCAAACACAAACCACGCAACCACAAAAAGCCATGCCCAATAATTCGAACCCGCAAAATAACAATGCAAATAGCAATGTAAACAATAACGCAAATAACAATAAGACAAATAGTAATACGGTAAATAGCGCTGCTAAACCTGCAAGCGCTCCTGAACCACAAATTAAAAAGGTCGATGTGGCGATTGCTGGCGTAACCTACCCTATTTTTTGTCCTGTACACGAGCAAGAAGAATTGCGTGCAGCAGTTTCCTATATCAACGACTTTGCTCTAAAGTTAAGAAGAGATGCACCAAGTCTTAGCCAAGAAAACCTACTGGTATTAACCTGCTTAAATTTATATGAAAAAATCCAAACTCATGAAAGAAACGAAGAAGATCGTCTCCAACAAAGCAAACAGTCTGAAGCACTGCTCAACAAAATTATGAAAGATGCGCATTCCATTTTATAAATTTGCCTCAATATTAAATAGGTATTCTAAAAAGATAAGCGCTTAACTCATCAGAGCTAAGCGCTTTTTTAAATGGTGATAAAAGCTTATCGACTTGTGATTAACAACTTATGGCTTACAAGTTAGGCATCTGCTTGATAAGTCTTACCAGCATGAAAGTCTGCTTGATGCTCATAATTGCAAAAGAACAATGCTTTATTAGCGGCCATATCCTTATTACTATTTAAAGTAGGTGTAGGTTCAAGCACACCGCGATACTCAGCCAAACTATTGCCACAAAAATCACACTGGCGCGGCGTGGTCACATCACCCTTTTTTGGCATCATGCTTTTTGGCGCACGCGGGTACATAAATTTATAAAAGCCCCACATCACAGCCCAGATAATAAGAATTACAATGATAACGGCCAACACGGCAATGCTCCTTCGAATAGGGTCTAAAATATTATAAACCTAACGCTGTAGAATAAGCGCATAAAAAACTGGCCATACACAGCCAGTTTTTTAAGTCGTTAATAAATCAAAAGTATCGATGCTTAAACTAACGGAGGTCTATCACTGTCGAACTATAATGAACAAACTACAGCTGCAGCTCACTGATGTCAGCCACGGTTAAGAATAAGGCACGCACTTGCTTGAGCAAGGCCAAGCGATTGTTCTTTAACGCTGCATCTTCACTATTTACCATGACATCAGCGAAAAACTGGGTCAATGGCGCATCTAAACTGACCAGCGTTTGCAATACTTGCGTATAGTCGGCCGTTTCAAGTAGCGGTTTCACCGCCGTTTGCGCTTGCTGAACAGCCTGATATAACGCTTGCTCAGCAGGTTCAGATAATAGCGCTTCATCGACAGTGTCAGCGACATTTACCTCTGACTTGGCTAAAATATTGGCAACACGTTTGTTTGAATCGGCAAGCTTTTCGGCTTGTGGCAATTCACTAAAGGTTTGTACCGCCCGAATACGCTGATCAAAGTCAAGCGGCATATGCGGATTAATCGCTTGTACTGCTTGAATGGTATCGACGCTGACGCCCTGCTCAGTATACATCGCTCGATAGCGTGAGTTTAAGAACGCCATGACTTGGGTAAAGGTATCACCCATTTTGGCAATTTTGCTGCCTTCACTGGTACTATAACCTTTAATCGCTTGCTCAACGAGCGCCACCAAATTAATCGGTAGTTGTTTTTCAATCAAAATACGCAAAATACCAATCGCTGAACGACGTAAGCTAAATGGGTCTTTTGAGCCCGTCGGTGCTTGGTCAATAGCAAAAATACCAACCAGCGTATCTAAACGATCAGCCAACGCTAAGCAAATACCAATCGGTGTCTGCGGCAATACATCACCGCTGAACTTAGGCAAATATTGCTCTTGCAGACTGGCCGCGACGGCTTCAGGTTCATCATTTAAGCGCGCATAATACGTACCGGCGATACCTTGTAGCTCAGGATATTCACCGACCAATGAGCTGGCCAAATCCGCTTTGGATAATATTGCAGCTCGTACCGTTTCATCAACATTAATATCGCGACCTTGCTGCTGCATCAGTGTCGCAATAAAGGCAGCAAGCTTGGCAATACGCTCAGACTTTTCCCAAATCGTACCGAGCTTATCTTGGAAGACACGCGTTTTTAGGCTTTCAGTCAAAGCAAATAAAGGCTGCTTTTGGTCTTGCAAGAAGAAAAACTCCGCGTCCGCCAAACGCGGACGCACGACTTTCTCGTTGCCTTCGATGATTTGATTGGGATCTTTTGACTCAATATTGGTGATAAAAATAAAATAAGGCTGCAATTTGCCTGCTTTATCGGTCAAGCAAAAATACTTTTGATCCGCTTGCATGGTTGAGATAAGCGCCTCTTGCGGCACTTGTAAAAAGCGCGCCTCAAAGTTTGCACGCAGCGCAATCGGGAAATCAACCAACGCCGTCACTTCATCTAGTAAATCTTGCGGGACGATAGGATCGGCATTGACTTCATCGGCTAGCGTTTTGACTTGGTTTTTAATCAACGTTTGACGCTTATCAAAATCCGCCACGACTTTTAAATCATCGAGCAATTGCTCATAATCATTGGCGTGCGTAATCTCGTGATAGTCAGGACTGTGGAAGCGATGACCGCGCGTTTGCTTGCCAGTTTGATGTCCTTGGATAGTGGCATCAATAACCGCACTATCTTGCATCAATACCGCCCACTGTACCGGACGGACAAACTCATTGCGGCTCGCGCCAGAACGCATACGCTTAGCAATCGGCAAATTATCAAGCGCGGTTTGGAAAATAGTAGGTAGTAACTCAGTCGTCGCTTGACCCTGAATAATCTGCTCATAGCCGACATAATCACCTTTATCGGTGTTAATAGTGATCAGCTCGCTGGCGTCGATACCTAAACCCTTAGCAAAACCCATCGCTGCGCGCGTTGGATTACCATCGCTATCAAACGCCGCTTTAATAGCCGGACCACGTTTTTGCTCGCTACGATCAGGCTGCTTATCGCTGATACCCTCAATTCGAATCGCCAAACGACGCGGCGCGGCAAAGGCTTTAATACTATCGAAGCCAATTTCAGCTTCATTTAACTGCTCGGTGACACTGGCTTGTAGCGCATCACGTAGCGGTTTTAGGCTTTTTGGAGGTAGCTCTTCACACCCCAGTTCAAATAAAATAGTACTCATGGGATGCTCCTATTTATTATTGTTAGTAGTTTGATTATCATCTGTATTTTCAGTTAGTACATCTTCTTTTGGCAAATACTTATCGAGCGCCGCTTGACGATGCGCTTCATCTGCCAATGGGAAGCCTAATTTCGCGCGTGCTTCGACGTAACCAACAGCAACCTTACGCGCCAGCGTTCGTACCCGCAGAATAAAACGCTGACGCTCTGTCACTGAAATCGCACCGCGCGCATCAAGCAAGTTAAAGGCATGCGAGGCTTTTAGTACCATCTCATAGGCAGGTAATGGCAAACCTTCAGCAACCAACTTATCCGCCTGCTGCTCATAAAAATCAAACATCTGACCCATCATTGGCACATCAGCGTGCTCAAAGTTATAGGTTGATTGCTCAACTTCGTTTTGATGGAAAACATCGCCATAAGTCACGCGACCAAATTCGCCATCTGCCCAGACCAAATCATAGACGCTATCGACGCCTTGTACATACATCGCCAAGCGCTCAAGACCATAAGTAATCTCGCCTGTAACAGGGAAACACTCGATACCGCCCACTTGCTGGAAATACGTAAACTGCGTCACTTCCATACCGTTAAGCCAAATCTCCCAACCAAGCCCCCACGCTCCAAGCGTTGGCGACTCCCAGTTGTCTTCGACAAAACGCACATCATGTACCAGTGGATCAATACCGATAGCGCGTAGTGAATCCAAATACAGCTCTTGGATATTGGGTGGATTGGGCTTTAAAACCACCTGAAATTGATAATAATGCTGCAAACGGTTCGGGTTATCACCGTAGCGGCCATCGGTTGGACGGCGCGATGGCTGCACGTAAGCCGCATTCCAACGCTCAGGACCTAGCGAGCGCAAAAATGTCGCGGTATGAAAGGTACCAGCGCCGACTTCCATATCATAAGGCTGCAAGACCACACAGCCCTTATCAGCCCAGTAGTTCTGTAAGGTGAGAATTAAATCTTGAAAAGTCATCGGCTGAGCATGTTTTTCTTGTGTCATCGAAGTTGTCGCTTGAGATGTCATAGTTTGGATTGTCATAGTTTGGGGCATGTCATAACGCCGCGGTGGAATGGGTATTATAAAATAAGATATTGATAGCGCGCGTATGGCCTATTTGGCAACGACGCTATTTGCCTGCTCACCTTACTAAAAATTGACCATTTTATCTATATTTAGCACAATTAAATTTGTCTAAACCGCTTAAATAGTCAGTTATTTGCTTGGTTCATCATCAAAATCTACCTATCAGCGTCGTTAATCCAATAGATATAAAAACAAGATAAAAAAATACCCAAATGCGTGAGCATTCGGGCAGGAGGAAAAGTGTGTCGCAGGCATCCTGATGAGTCAGGCTTTTTGTTTTTTCATGGGCTATTATTTTTATTTTAGCCTTGTATTTTATGTTCTTAACGTTGTCTTTATTTAGATGACTTTAGATTTAGATAACGCTAATATCGACAAACAATATTCATCTTAACTTTATAACTTTGCTTTTAGTGATAAGACTGATTATTTGCTTTAGGCATGATTATCCATAAGATAATATAAATTAAGATGCCTGGAACAGCGGCGCTCATGGTGGAGACAATCACAAATAACAATCTAACCCATGTTGGCGACCAGCCAACATATTCTGCAATACCGCCCATCACACCTGCGATCATACGATTATTTCTTGAGCGATGTAATTTTGCTAACTTAGCCAAATCAAATACCTCTCTTATTATTTATGCTTATTTTGAATGTATTATTTAACGTTATTTTCTATAATTTATTTTGAAACGTTATAAAAATTCATAACCCTTTTGAACTTACGAATAAGTATAGCAACTATTGACTTTTTATCTGTTGATGATATAGACGTGCTTTGTGAGTTTATGCTACTTAAGCTTACTCTAAGCTCTCATAATTACGCCTAAACTCCTGATTTTAAATAACTATTTCAAAATGTTTCATCATTCACTTTGTTTCGCTTATATTACATATTCTGTTACAACTTTAAAAAGTTCAAGCAATCACTTTAAATCTGTTTAGGTGGAAAAACTTTATTATCTATTGATAATTTAATATTAAAAGTCCTTTATAAAATAATGCCTATTTACAATAACCTACCTGTAAATCTATCCAAACCTTTATACCATGCTATTAAATCATCAAGGCTTAGGAAATATGAATTGCCACGATGAATCATAACTAAAATAAAAACAGCACATAAGGAAAGCTATGTACGAGTCAGGATTAATGATTGGACATTTTGAACCGCTACATTTAGGACAAATGCGCAGTATATTGGATGCCGCAGGACAAGCAAAGACGCTACATATTGTGATTATGATGCACCCTGCTCCACATCCAGACTTCAATATTACCTTGCAAGATAAGGCACGTTGGCTACAGATGGCGTGTGCAGATTTGCCATTTATCCATATTCATACCACTGATGAGATTGAGCTGCCGCTACATGAAAGCTTTGCCGATGTAAGCATCGATATTGTGGCGAGCAATGCCAAGCTGCAACGTTTAAAAGATGCATTAGGCCTGCCAACAGAAACGGTATTATTCGTTGCAGAGAACCATCCTTTGGCGCAGTCGGACGTTTCTGGACAGTTAGTCATGCCAGTAGTCACGACGCCATTGCAATCTGAATTTGATTCTTACGCTATTGCACGTAATCCGGTCGCCCACTGGTCGGCGCTGCACCCACAAGTGCGCGGCGACTATACCAAAACGGTGGCGATTGTTGGCGGTGAAAGCTCGGGCAAGACGACTTTGGTACATAAGCTTGCCAACTATTATGGATCCAGCTTTGCGCTTGAGATGGGACGGCTGTATGTCGGTACAGATTTGGGCGGTAGCGAGATTGGATTGCAGTATAGCGATTATGGTCCCATTGCCCTCAATCATGCCCAAGCGATCCGTGCTGCCGCTGCTAGGGCAACAGCGCCCGTAACCATTATCGATACAGATTTTGTCACCACGCAGGCTTTTTGTGAAGAGTACGAAGGTCGTACCCATCCCTTTGTGAGCGCATGTATCGATGAGTTTCGCTTAGACCATACCATCATGCTTGATAACAATACTCCATGGGTTGACGATGGCATGCGCTCATTGGGTACGCCTGAGGCTCGCGGTCGCTTTGAGCAGCGCTTATTAGATATTTTTGCTCGTCACGATATTGAGCTGCATATGATTGATCAGCCCGATTATGATGCCCGCTATCAGCAAGCTTTATTAATTATTGATAAGCTTATCTATGGTAAATAACAAACTTAAAAAACCATAGAAAAAATGCTGTTAAAAAAATAACTCTAAAATAAGAAAAAAAACGATAATAGCTTCCATACTTTGAGGAAAAAGACGTTATGCGTATTCAGCTTCTAGACAACATCACCGGGAAATGGGCGATACAATGGATTGTCCTATGGTTTATCTGCGGTGTCATTGCTTTATCAGCAGGCTTTTGGCTGACCACCGAACACAATACCCTTGATTGGTTTTATTTAGCCGTGTCATTTATCGGTTTGATTTGCGTGGTGTCATTATCGTTCCGCAAAAATATTCTAGGTAATGGTTTTGGAATGGCGGCGACCGCAGGTGAATTTGTGGTTCAAGCGACTTCTGGCGCCGTTGGTTTGATGCTCGCGCCGTTATTTAACTTTTTTAGTCATCTTTATGGGATTTTTTATTGGTCCAAGCATACCGACGACGATGGCGATATGGTGCCCAAATCTGCCAGTCGCTGGATTTGGCTATTAACCATCGCTTTTATGGTCATCGGTTTGGCGCTGTTTCCTACAGTAAATAACTTACTTGCCAGCTATGGTTACGCCGTTGTTGAAGATGATAATAGTAAGTTTTTGGGCTTTATCTCTTTCTTTTGGATTAATGTTATCGCTTTTGTGCTGTCTATCACTGCGCAGGCAGCGATGATTCTGCGTTATTCATTTAACTGGTGGTTATGGATTTTATCCAATTTCGTTTGGCTAACCGTTAACCTAATGTCGGGCAATTATATCTTTGCCATTCAAACCATGGTTTACCAAGTTAATTCATTTGTCGGACTGTATGAATGGTATCGCAGCGAGCAAGACTCTAGAGAGTCAACCCAACCAGTACGTTAAGGGATAATTTTGGTAAAACATAAAAAGTTGAAAAACAGACAAATGAGGTTAATAAGATAGTATGTTTTGACTGTGCGGTTTACCAGATAAAATGGCAGGTTGTGCCAATTAGTGCTACAACTGGTAAGAATAAATTTATTTGCTAACAAGGAGGTTAGTATGTCTCGTACCCGTCAAGGCCGTATGGCAAAACGCACACTTGAGCAATGGCTCAGTGAATATTCTGTCAGCCATCAAAACCTAGTCAATAAAAAAATCCATTGGCTCTGTGTTCCAACCATTTTTGTCAGTATCTTAGGCATGGGCATGTCGCTATCGGTCTGGTTCACCTTGGTGATGAGCGCCTTAGTTTTAATATTTTATATGCGTTTATCGACGCCGCTGTTTTTGGCAATGGGCATATTTATTCTTATTTGCTTATCAGTGATGACGCTACTGCCGTGGGGCTTTAAGGTTTGGGCAGCTATCTTTGTGGTTGCTTGGATTGGACAATTTGTTGGCCATAAAATTGAAGGCAAAAAACCGTCTTTCTTTGAAGATTTGCAGTTCTTGCTGATTGGTCCAGCATGGGTAGCTAATAGCTTGATGCGCCGTAAAAAAGCTCAATAAACGGTATTTAATGCTGCTACTAGCTTAACTTTTCCGTTTAATACAGTTGAAAAATCGCCACTCAATAATCCATTGAGTGGCGCTCTTTCTAATTGCTAGCTATTTTAAAAAATAGCTTATTTACCAAATACTTTCATACGCTCTTCGAGAGGCTTAAATTCCTTGTCGCCTGCGGGTTGTTCGATAGCGCCAAATACCAATTGCGCGTTCATCTCCCAATGCTCATCGATATTCCACTCTTCAGCGACTTTTTTGTCGATAATAGGATTGTAATGCTGTAAGTTGGCGCCGACATCAATACTGGCTAACGCCGTCCAAATAATGTACTGGTGCATCGCATTGGTTTGGTGCGCCCAAATTGGAAATTTGTCTGCATACAAAGGCGCAGCAGCTTGCATGTCTCTGACAACGCTATGGTCTTCAAAGAACAAAATAGTACCAGCGCCGGCTTTGAAGCCATCCATTTTTTGCTTGGTCGCCGCAAATTGCTCTTCGTTATCGACGATATCGTGTAGGGTATCTTCGGTTAATTGCCAAAGCTTGTTATGGTCGTCACCAAACAAAACAGCGATACGCGTTGATTGCGAGTTAAATGACGATGGCGTATGTAAAACCGCATGTTCAACCAACTTGACGATTTCATCATTTGAAACGGGTAATTGATCGCTCAAAGCATAAACTGAACGACGTTTTTCTGCCAATTTCTCTAATGTTTTTAGGTCTGACATAGTTTTCTCCATATTATTTATTAGGAATATTAGTGATTAGAAGCTAATGAATACGAGTACGATTAATGGGTAATACCAAGCCACCGTACTATCAACAAATCTGCTGTATTATAAGAAAGATTGACCTTAATCAATACTTCCTTTTTGTAATTATATCTTATTAATAGTTTATGAAAACCAAAATAAACTAAACAAACTAACCTTTAAAGCCTTGCGGTAATTTTGGTGCTGGCAAGCGTTTCATGTCTGAGTCGATATTACCAAAACGCTCATGACCGTTGTTCCAGTCGATGATAGATTGCTCAATCTCTTCTTTGTTGTCGGCGACAAAGTTCCACCACAGCAGCACTTGATTGTTTAATGGCTCACCGCCGATAAACATCACACGGGTGCCTTTTTTGGCGACTAGCTTGATGCTTTTATTATTGGCGACGTCGCTATCGTGGAAGCGGAACAATTGATCTTGCTCACAAATTTTGCCTTCAGACTCAATCTGTCCTTCTGTCACCAAGATACCATATTCAAAACCCGGTTCTAGGTTAAGCGTAACTTCACCATCCTCTAAAAAGTAAACGTCGATACCGACCATTTTTGAGTACTGAATGGTTGGCGCTTCATAGCGCTTACCTGTGACGCTGTCATAGCTGCCCGTCGTTAATACCATCTCGACGTTATCTTCACGCCATGTCGGTAGCTCTGGATAATGGTGGAAACTGCGTTCGATTTGTTGATCGGTCGGTAGCGCAATCCACAGTTGTACCATACTTAGACCACGAGCGGCATCTGCCGAACCACCGGTATCAGGAAAAACGCTCTGCTCTGTATGACTGATACCTTGGGTAAGGCCAGTACCTGCTGTCATGACGTTGACTTGGTTTTTGGTAATCACTTGCTTATTACCCAAGCTGTCTTTGTGCAGTACTTCACCATTTAGCATCCAGCTAAAGGTTTGCAGGTTGGTGTGCGGATGACGACCGACTTGCATACCGCTTTCATCTTCGCTAAATTCAGCAGGACCTGCATGGTCTAGAAAGCACCAAGCACCAATTGGCTGCTTACCTTTATTGGGTAACAGACGAGCAATGGGAATGCCGCCCACATCTGCTAAGCGCGGCTCTAGGGTTTCAATACTCATAATTTACCTCTTATGATGTGATATAGAATCTAGTGTGACCAAAAGATAAAAATTAATGTCTATTATTTGGCATTAAAAGCTCATTTAGTCTTAAAAGTTTATAGGTACTTCCATTAGTAATACTTTAGCACCATCGAGGACATCCATCGTAAAGTTCTTGGTATCCCAAACACCTAGACCATCGCGGGTATCCAAAGTGTTACCGTTTATAACGACTTTACCGCTAATGACAAAAATATAGACGCCATTGTTAGGATTTTTAAGCTGATATGTCTCTGTCACGCCTTTATCAAAATCACCCATGCTAAACCAAGCATCTTGATGAATCCACACGCCTGCATCATCGCTATTAGGCGATAAAATTTGGTTAAACGCATTTGGCTTCATCAATTCATCCATACGGATTTGCTGATAACGAGGCTCAGCGTTCATTTTGTTTGGAATGACCCAAATCTGTAAAAAACTCACCGCTTCATGGTCATCGGCGTTCATTTCACTGTGGGTGATACCCGTGCCCGCCGACATGACTTGGATTTCACCGGTTTCAATGATGCCATTATTACCGATGTTATCGCCGTGACCGAGCTTGCCTGATAAAGGAATGCTGATAATTTCCATATCGCGATGTGAATGTTTACCAAAACCCTGACCTGCGATGACAAAATCATCATTAATAACACGTAGCGCCCCAAAGCCCATACGTTCTGGATTGTGATAATTGGCAAAGCTAAAGGTATGTTTGCTCTTTAGCCGACCATGGTTGGCATCGCCACGAGAATCTGCTGCATGATAGATGGTTCTCATAATGTATCCTTAATTATTAATAAGTTAAACTGCTTTAGAATTTGACATTCATTAACTCGTTTAAACAATGAAACTATTATAATTGTTGTCTACTAACAGATAAATAACAATATCCGCAATTGACTATTCTTATTTTTAGAACAATATCATCATAAATTTAAGGTAATATATTTATAACAGAACTCTGTATACTCATAACAGTACAACTAGCATGAGCTGTTACTATGACCAAAGTTACGATAAAAGTGTGATGAAAAAAGTAACGCGAGCAGGTGTAAATTAAGTCTAGAAGATGTTAATCATACGATATAAGGAAATTTAACCATGTCAGATATGGCAAAGACAGATGTAGGGAATAAACAACCATTACATTATGAAGTTATTAATAATTCCGAAAAGAAGCGTTTTGAGATTCATATCGATGACAAAATCGCTTTAGAGGATTATGAATTTTTCACCACGAGCGCCGGCGAAAAAGGTATTGAATACAAACATACCGAAGTGCCAGCAGAGTTAGGTGGTCAAGGCATTGCAAGCTATCTGGTCAAATATATTTTGGATGATGCAGCGGCGAAAAACCTGCGAGTGAAACCAACTTGTTCTTATGTAAAGTCTTATATTGACAAGCATCCAGAGTACCAAGACAATTCAGTATTTCATAACGCTACGCCTTGAATAGCGATACATAAGTGCTTAACCAGCAAGCAAGAAAAACGCCCTATCAATAAAGCTAGGGCGTTTTTTATTGGCAATGGTTTAGGTGAGATTTATTATTGGTAGTATTCCTTAAGCGATATGCGCTAAGAATTCTTTATCGCGTGCCAACACTGATAAATACAGCACGGGCAATACAAACAAACCTACAGCCCAAAAACTCAGCTGCGTATATAGCAGCGCACCGACTAACGCGCCAACTAAAAAGCTAAACACCAATACTGAGCTGTGTGCCAGTTTTTTGCCATTATCGGCGTTTCGGTTAAGGAGATAATCAGTCAAATTGATACCCAGTTGCGTGGTATTTCCAGTCATCAATACCGTCGGGCTCATGTGCTTAATTATTGTCTTGCTAGCGGTATTACGAATCGCCAGCGCAATGAGACCCAAGCCACCTGTGATTGCCACGGTGATATCGCCGGCATCGACAAACGGCTGGTAATAAAGACCAGCCACCATAAACGCGGTCAAAAAAGCCGCTTCTGCTAAAAATAAATGGCTCAAGGTCAGTTGTTTATTTTTACTGCGGTCAATAAATATCTTGGTGAGCATAACCGTTAAAATAAACAGCGGCAAAGCAGCAAGTTTAATCCATAGACCCGCTTCACCTTTTACCAAGCCACTACCCGCCATCACCAAGTTACCCGTGACATGGGCGGTAAAGAACCCAAACAAGGTGATAAAACCAATGGTATCAATCGCGCCGCCGACCACTGTTAAAAGTACAGGCGTTTGATGACGTTGCCAAAAGCTGGGCAGCTTGGCAGTCTCTGTAGAGATAGGATTAGGCACGCGACGACTGCCCTGCAAATTTACGATTGATGGATTCTTTTCGCAAACTACCGATAATTAATGCGATATTTATGGATGCGCTCATAGGGGCTCCTTGATTATAATTATAAGATGATATTGTCTAAACCATTTACTCTACTAGATTCTGCGCGTATGACTGTTATCAATTGAATATGCACCTGGACCATGAACAAAAATCATCAAGAAACCACCTGCCATGGCAATGTTTTTCATAAATGGGTTCATTTGTGATTCATCAATCCAAAATTGATGGAAAAGTAGCGCCGACGTAATGCTAAAACCAGCCATTAGAATCGCCACCAAGCGCGCTTTGAAGCCTAATAAAATTGCGATACCGCCAAGCAGCTCAACAGCAATGACCAAAGGCAATAGCATACCCGGTACGCCCATCGATTCCATATAACCTTGGGTGGCCGCGTAGCCAGTAATTTTGGTAAAGCCAGAAAAGATAAAGATCATCGATAACAATAAGCGACCAATTGGGGCGCTCAGCTCTTGCAGCTTATCCATAAGTATTCTCCAATAACATAAAAGTCATGATTATAAAGATTTTATTTAAAAGACTTTTGTTTGATTAGGTAATGGCATTATTGTAGTCGTTGCTTAATAGCAGATAAACCAAGATAATCGCAAATATAAGTTCTCTTTTAGAGAACAGTCAAATAGCAATTCTACTGGTACAATATTAAAAACGACAATAGCGTTACGTGCTATTTATGCTCACTATTAAGACAGTTAGCATTTTAGCCATACTATTAGACGCTAGAGATAAGCGCCACAGAAAGAAACATTTTTCGATGCCATTTAGCGTTTAATATCCTAATTTTTTGCTACACTCATTATGTTGTTATGTAAGACATACTTAACGCTAGCTTCTACTTACTCACTTAAAAAGGATGATTTATGATCACTATAAATTCTATTAAAAAAACAAACCGCGCAATTACTTTTGCTGCTATCGGTACGCTTGGTTTGCTTAGCACACTAGGTCACGCTGCAACTTATGAGCTTGATTCCAAACATACCGCCGTACGTTTTTTCGTCGATCACTTTGGTACCACGACCAACGCTGGCGGCTTTTATAATCTATCGGGTACGCTTGAGTACGCGCCTAAAGAGAAAAAAGGCTTTGTCGGTATTACCATCCCGATGGGCAGCTTGAGCACAGGTATTAAAGCGTTTGATGGTCACCTTAAATCTGCCGATTTCTTCAATGTAAAAGAACACCCAACCGCTTATTTTAAATCGACTAAGTGGGAATTTGAAGGCGATAAAGTCAAAGCGGTCAAAGGCGATTTAACGCTGCTAGGTCAGACGCATCCAATCACTTTAACGGCCACTAAATTTAACTGTTATGACAGTCCTTTATTAAAAGCTGAAGCGTGCGGTGGTGATTTTGAAACCACGATTGATAGAACCAAATGGGGTATGAATACCTTTACCGATGGCGGTATGATGAAAGACATTAAACTGGTCGTTCAAGTAGAAGGCAGTAAAAAAGCCGATCTTAAATAAGACGGCTTGACGACTTTGAACCGTATTTTATACGGAAAACAGTCTAAACTATTTGGCGTTATTGATAAAAAGACTGGGTTTTTAACTCGGTCTTTTATTTTTTATATGATTAACCGCTAAATAATAACAGCCAAATAACAGTAAGGAGGTAGCTAAGATGGGACAACTAGAAGATATGGCGATGTTTGTGCGTATTGTCGAGGCGGGTAGCATTACTAAGGCTGCCGAGCAACTTAATATTGCTAAATCAGCAGTAAGCCGCCGACTCAAGGATTTAGAGACGCGTTTGGGCAGTCAACTGATTAGCCGTACCACGCGCCAATCAAACTTAACCCAAGCTGGCGAGCAATATTACCAAAAGGTAAGTAATATCCTCAGCGAAGTGGACGCGCTAAACGAGGAAACCAGTGGCGCGCCGACACGTATCGAGGGCACCTTAAAAATGACTGCACCTTTGTCATTTGGCTTGATGCACTTAAACGATGTCATCGATGAATATGCCAATCAGCACCCCAATCTGAACTTTGAATTAAACTTTTCTGACCGCCATACCGATTTGGTCGAAGAAGGCTTTGAATTAGCGATTCGGATTAGAGAGCTGCAAGATTCAAGTTATCAAGCCAAACGTCTGGCGCTGATTCGTTATACCTTATGTGCAAGTCCTGAATATCTGACTAGAATAGGCACGCCAAAAACCATAGAAGATTTGGCCAAGCATGCGTTTTTACAATACGGTCTGAGTAAATCTAGCACGATAGAGCTGATAGACGAGCAAGGCAAAAAACATCAAGTCGCTATCAATTCAAAAATAAAAGTCAATAACGGCGATTTTTTGCGCGATATGGCGGTAAAGGGACACGGTATTGCTTTTTTGCCCAATTTCATCACTTATAAAACCCTAGCCAGTGGTAAGCTGGTGCCCATTATGCAGCAGTATCAACTGCCCACTTTAAACGCTTATGCGGTCTACCCGAAAAATCGCTTTTTGTCGCAGCGCTGTCGCTATCTCATTGATTTTATCGCCGAGCGTTTCGGTGATGACCCTTATTGGGATAAATTCTAATAAAACCAATTTGGCACACTGAGCAGTTTTTTTAAGTCGCTATAAATTCTAAAACTATACTGCTAGTATGATTTTAAGTTATCCATCAGTCATAAGGAGATGCAACATGGATTTAACGTCACTTGGCATGAAAGCCATTCACGACTTTGATGAGGTGCGCCAAAGTCCATTACCAAAAGAGCGCCTAAAAGCGGCGCGCAAGCAAGCCAGCGCTTTTAGAGAACGCTTTATGGATGAAGCGCCAGTACGGTTTTATCAAAGCGCCGACATGGTGCGCGTGCCCTATCCGACATGGTACGCCTACAGTGGCGTCTATACCCAAAGCACCTATAAATTTCCCTACATTCATATCTTAAATCGCATTTTTATCGTGCAATATCATAACTTTTCGGGCGAATTAAAAACCTTGCTGTTTTCTCCTTCTGATATTGAAGCGGATCGTGAGACGCCATTCTTTAAACGCTTAACCGATAAAATGCCCAGTTGGTCGCCGCTTGAAGGCGTGGTTGCGCCTATCATTCGTGATGTCACTGGTGCCTTAGCGGAAGTTGGCTTGTCTCCAGAAGACGTTGATTATATTAGCTACGACCACCTTCACACCCAAGATGTACGTCGTTGGCTCGGTACAAAAGATAAGCCTGCCTATTTCCCCAACGCCAAGTTATTGGTTCATGAGCAAGAATGGTTAAGTACTACCTCATTATTACCCGTGCAAGCAGATTGGTATTGCCCAAATGGTATTGAAGGTGTCGATCCTGACAAAGTGATTAAGTTCACCGGTAGCATTCAATTGGGCGAAGGCGTCGCACTCGTGCATACCCCCGGTCATACCGAAGGTAATCACTCGTTAGTCGCCCGCGTACCTGACGGCATCAGAGTGACTTCAGAAAATGGCGTCGGCGCTGATGCTTATGCACCCATGAATTCGAAAGTAAATGCTATCCGTCGTTATGCCAAAGATACAGGGATAGAAGTGATTTTAAATGGCAATACCCTAGAAGGCAGTAATGAGCAATATATCTCAATGGTTATAGAGAAAACCATCGCGGGGCCTTCTAAAAATCCTGACTTCCCTAACTGCGCCTCTAGTAGCGAAGCAACGCCCTACTGGCTCATTCCTGGGCATAAAGTCAGTCATTTAATCGGCGAGGCAAAGTTTGGTAGCTTGCAGAAAAAATCAGCAAAACAGTCAAGCTCGATAAAAGACAGCTCATTGCAAAAGGAAAGCGCGTGATGGGTTATTTTACGGGTAAAACTATCTATATCACTGGGGCGGCCTCTGGTATCGGACTTGAAACAGCTAAGCAGCTGATTGGGCAAGATGCCAATTTGGTCTTGTTTGATAGACAAGCGCTTGATGAGGCCGTTGCTATTCTGCAAGGTTTGAACAAAAAAAAAGCTTCGATTATCAGCTATAAATTGGACGTCACTGACGGCGATACCACAACCAAGCAAATCGCTGAGGCTGCAAGCAAGCTATCGCCTGATATCTTAATGCATTTTGTCGGGATTACAGGGCCTTGGACGTTTGATGAGATGAGCCAAGAACAGTTTGAGCGCGTACTGACTGTTAATCTATTCGGCACTCGTAACGTATTGGCTGCCGTGCGTCCGTTTTTATCACGCGGCGATCAAGTCATGGTAACCGCTTCGATGGCATCATTTACCGGCAGTTATGGCTATAGCTCTTATAGCGCCTCAAAATTTGCTATTTGGGGCATGATGCAATCTATCGGTTTTGAATGGAAGCCTGACGGTATTGATATCACTGTCTTTGCGCCGCCACCGATAGATACGCCGCTCACCCAAGCAGAAGTCGGCGTAATGGCACAAGCCGGTGTCGGCATGAAAAAACTGGCTGGTGAATTAAAAATTGACGATGCCGTTAAATCAATGCTCAAAGGCGTAGAAAAGCGGCAGTTCTTGGTCGTCCCAGGCGTGATGGCAAACTTGATTAGATTACAGCTGCGCTTCTTTCCTGTGAGCTGGGTTAATTGGATAGGCAATAAGACCGTCGCTTTTTCGCTTAGAAAATAGCATTTCTAACAATGACTTATTTGCATTAAAATTTCGCCGCCATCGAGTTTTAATCAGTCAGTTAAAAACAATTCCCATAAAAAAGCGTCACCCAACATTGAGTTAGGTGACGCTTTTTTATGACAAGTTTTCTACACTAGCGACTATCGAATCTTAATCTAATGTTTGTACACCGCCGCCATTAACAAATAACGTCTGACCACTCACCCATTCGGAGATAGGCGCCGCAAAATACAGCATCGCTCCCGCGATATCATTGGCTTCGCCTAAACGTTTGATAGGCGTATGCGATAGCATTTTCTCTTCAATCTCAGGCGTCAATACGCTCTCCAACGCCGCAGTGCGCGTGGCACCTGGACCCACAGCATTAATACGCACCTCAGGACCGAAGTCATGAGTCAGGTTAGCGACCATATGATTGACCGCCGCTTTTGATGCAGCATAGCCGCTCATATCTGGGCTCTTATTGACACTCGACATCGATGTGGTGATTACGATTGAGCCATAGCCTGATTTTTTCATATGTGGCACGCATAACTGGCATAAGCGCCACGCGCTAAAAACATTTAATTCAAAGTCGCGACGAAAATCATCAACAGTGATTTTAAACGGATTTTCTTGCCCGCCACCGCCGCCGCCGGCGTTACTAATCAGGATATTGATACGACCAAACACCTCTAGTGTTTTATCGACCATGGCGACCAAATCCTCATCTTTTAAAATATTGCATTCAACAGCCAACACTTTTACACCGTAGCTTTCAATTTCTTTGGCAGCTTTATTGGCATCTTCAATCTTTAAATCTGCAATGACGATATTTGCGCCTGCTTGCGCCAAACGCAAAGCCGTCGCCTTACCAATCCCATTGGCGCCGCCCGTCACAATCGCCGTTCTACCGCTTAAATCAAACAATTCATTAAATGCTTTATGTTGAAAATCTTGCATACCCAATCCTTATCATCATTATTATTATTATTTTTAAAAGCTACAGACCATTATAGTGAACGTATATTCGTGTTTAACGTACTTTATCATCTGTAGCCGACTACAGATAAGTATGCCCAGATAAACTCAAATGAGTGTGTCAAATTATCCGTAATTTGTAACGGGTGCATTTTATAATGCAGGGGTTTTTAGTATATCTATAAACTTTTAATAGCGCTGCCAACTCGCCTTTTAAATGTTAAGTGCTAAATTTAAAATATAAAAAAAGCCTTACTTCTTATAAGAAGTAAGGCTTTAGTGCTTCTGCAAGCTATATTTGGAGCGGGATAAGAGATTCGAACTCTCGACCCCAACCTTGGCAAGGTTGTGCTCTACCACTGAGCTAATCCCGCTAAACATCAAATCGTAGAGTTTTTAACAACGACTACGTCTCGATAGGCTGGCTATTTTAGCAAATATTCTGTAGGTGTCAATAGCTTTTTTCAAGTTTTTGACCGGCAATTGGCAATTTGAGTGGTTCTCGAGGCAAGAAAACATATACGTTATTGATTTCAATTACTATTTTCATTCCTAATAATAACGCTATAAATTTAAAATATTTATAAATCGTAGCAAATTTTATGGGTGCTGGTATGAAGTAGCAAACTTTCATTTATTGCATTTACAATCCCACTGCTTATTGTTACTTTTTCTGTCTAGGTTTTCACTTGCCAACATCATTATACTTATGGCTAATGATAGTTGGGGTAGAGTTTTATCTTTTTGATAGACTTATGAGTAAGATGAACCTTTTAATAATAAGCTAGCTTTACCGCGACCGTTTTAATTTCAATATTGTTTAATTTTTTTATATTTACAGCGAGGACGTTTTATGAAGAAGCTACTTACCACGACCGTCATGGCGGCGTCTTTGTCGGCATTGACCTTGAGCGGTTGCTCTAGTACCACCAGCACCGGTGCTGTAGGCGTTGACCGTCAGCAGCTACTTTTGGTTTCTAGTGAACAAGTGCAGCAGTTATCAGCGCAAAGCTACAATAAGAATATTCAAGAAGCACGTGCGCGTGGTTTGCTTGACACTAATAAAGCACAGCTCAATCGTTTAAAAAATATCTCTAACCGTTTGATTGGTCAAGTTGGCGTTTATCGTCCTGACGCGGCGAAATGGCAGTGGGAAGTTCACACCATCAAATCTAATGAGCTGAATGCGTTTGTAATGCCCGGTGGTAAGATTATGTTTTATACTGGTATCATTGATCGCTTAAACCTTAGTGATGATGAAATTGCCGCTATTATGGGGCATGAGATGTCTCATGCGCTGCGCGAGCACTCACGTGAGCGCTTATCACGTGAGTATGCAACGCAAACAGGTATCGGCGTCGCCGCCAGTATCTTTGGTCTGTCGCAAGGTCAGGCTGAACTTGCTAGCGTCGCTGGTGACTTAGGTCTTAGCCGTCCGCACAGCCGCACGCAAGAAGCAGAAGCTGACCAAATCGGTCTTGAGCTGATGGCACGTGCAGGCTACAATCCGCAAGCCGCCATTACCTTATGGCAAAAAATGCAACGTGCCAGCCAAGGCGAGCCACCACAATTTTTGAGCACTCACCCAACCAGCAGCAACCGTATTGCGCAATTGCAGTCATTGATGCCTAAGGTGATGCCGTTATATCAAAAAGCACGTCGTTAAAATTTAATGGCAAATGGTATTCATAGTAAATAGTAATAGACGACAATAATAGACGATAAAAGCAGAGCGTAATAAGGTTACGCTCTGCTTTTTTATGCGCATAACTAACGTGTCATGACACTTGCATAGAGGGCATTGCAGCATAAATATCAGGGTCTGCTATAATAAGTACCATCAGCCAATTAAAAGGCCAAGTATTAAAATAACGAGGAATACTATGACAACTCATACCCCAACTGCAGACGCCCTAAATAAGGAACTGCAAGCCCTGCCAGCACAGCATATTGAACTGGTGAATGAATCAATGAAACATGCCGGTTATTTCGACGGTAAAGAAAGTCATTTTAAACTGACCATTGTTAGTGATGCCTTTGAAGGCAAACGCTTGGTGGCGCGGCATCAGCTCGTGTACAATCTAGCAAATCCACTTTTGACCTCACAAGGTGGTCAAATCCACGCTTTGGCTATCCATGCTTATACGCCAACAGAATGGCAAGGCCAAAGCCCTGACAGCCCATTATGCGCAGGGCGAAATAAAAGTTAGTCTCAAAAATCAGTCTTAACGCTATTCCCAAATAACATAGATAAGCTGGCAAACGGCACCTTTAAAGGAAACCCTATCCAATGAAACATCTACATATGCTCATGGCCGTCTTGTTGATTGCGCTGTTTTTATACCAAAGCTATGTGGTACTAAGCGCAAACAAAAAGCCACCATTTGCGGTAAAAATATCGACCCATATTCTCTATGCCGTCATTATTATCTCAGGGGCTGGCATGCTGGTACAACTTATGAGTGTCAATGCGCCAGTACAGTGGGTATTTGCTAAAGTTATCTTATTGGTAGCGGCGCTCAGTGCCAGTATTAAAGCCTTTAATGATAAAGCCACGCCTAGTCAAAGAAAAACCGGCATTCTTATCGCGGGTATTGCCTATGTTGGTATCTTGGTACTCGCCTTTACCAAGCCGGGTAATTTATTTTAAGAGTCGTTAAAAGTTATATTTTTCAATATCTTAATCGCTATTTTTTTGCTATCTTAAATAGATATCAACCTCCCAACGTCGCCTTATGGAGCCATTATGAAAACTCTTACTGCAGCAACACTACTCGCCACAGCTGGCGTTTTTGCTCTCTCAGGCTGCGCCTCAACAGGTAATATTACTCCGCAATACGTACCACCAAGCACCTACCAAAGTTATGACTGCCAAGCACTAAGCCAAGAATATAGCCGTGTTAATCGCTATGTCAATGCAGCGCGCAATGAGCAATCTACCATAGCCGCCTCAGGTGTCGGCGTTGGGGTTTCCGCTGGACGTTGGGGTATCTCACCTAATATCAGCTTTGGCGTGGGTAAAAGTAATAATACCAAAGCCCGTGATGCCAAATTATCGCGACTTTATGGTGAGCGTGATGCCATTATCCAATCTGCTCGTATCCAGCGCTGTAGCTTTGCCAATGGTATTAAGATTTATGGTGAGTAATCATTCATACCTGTTTCATAGTTTTGAAAGTCTCTTACAAAAAAAGCCAATACGCGATAAGCATATTGGCTTTTTTATGTTTAATCATGAAGTGCAGTAACTCAATCTGAGATTAAGAGTTTAAGCTTCTTACCCACTGTACGATTTGATCGCTTGGTAAGGCTCCAGACTGGCGCGCGATTTCTTTGCCGTTTTTGAAGGCCACCATCGTCGGCAAGCTACGAATATTATAAGGTGCCGCCGCTTGCTCATATTTATCGGTTTGTATTTTAGCAAACACCACTTGTGGCAGCTGACTGGCTGCGGCTTTAAACTGCGGTGCCATCATTAGACACGGCTGGCACCAGCTCGCCCAAAAATCAACGATGGTCAATACCTCATTTTTTTGAATAACTTTGCTAACCGTTTGCGCATTGAGTTCATGTGGAGTGGCCGTTAATAATGGCTGACCACATTTGCCGCATTTCGGTGCTGCATTAAGGCGCGCTGCAGGTATGCGATTGGTGGCACTGCAATGCGGACAGACTAGATGAGAGTTTTGCTCACTCATAATACAACTCCTTTAAAAATAACAGCGGCGGGCGTCTTAGTAACGCTCTTATAAATAGACTAGCATCAAGATAACCGTTGCACGTATTGTGATTGCGTAACGGTCTGCATATTTTTTGCCTATTAATTACATATCAATCTTGGATGAATAAATCAAACGCATGACTGCCTAAAGCGCATTAAGTGGCACTTTTAGATAACGGGTGCCATTGTCTTCGGGTTCTGGAAAATGACCGGCATCGATATTGAGTTGTACTGACGGGATAATCAAGCGCGGCATCTCTAGCGTGGCATCGCGGCGCTCGCGCATCTCGACAAACTCGGCTTCATTGATGCCCTCTTTGACATGGATATTACCGAGCTTTTGCGCAGCTACCGTCGTGGTTGGACAATGCTTGCGACCTTGACTCGGATAATCATGGCACAGATATATGATGGTTTCGTCAGGCAGTGCGAGCAATTTTTGGATAGACTGATACAGGGTTTTGGCGTCGCCTCCGGGGAAGTCGCAGCGCGCTGTGCCAACATCGGGAGCAAATAGCGTATCACCGACAAAAACCACGGTTTTTTCATCATCATTGGCAAGATACGCCATATCCGCGCGGGTGTGACCAGGCACATACATAGCAGTAATCGTAATACCGCCAAGCTTCAAGGTCTCGCCTTCATCGGTCAAGATATCAAACTGACTGGCATCGGTACGAAAGCTGCTATCAAAGTTAAACATTTGCTTAAATACTTTTTGCACTTCGGTGATATATTGCCCGATGACCAGTTTACCGCCAAGCTCATCTTTTACATGGATAGCAGCTGATATATGGTCGGCATGAGCATGGGTTTCTATAATATAAACCAGCGTCCAGCCCTGCTCTCGAACGAACGCTATCACTTCATCTACACTCGCGGTATCCGTATGTCCGGATTTGGCATCAAAATCCAGTACAGGATCGATGATGGCACACACTTGCTGTTGCACATCCGCGAGTACGTGAGTGTAAGTCTCTGTGTCGCTATGTAAGAAAGAATGAACTTGCATGGCTACCTCTTTACTTGTATAGGAATGTTTTAGTTTTTAAGATATTGTTCCGTATAATGGGCATTTATTTATGGTATTTGCTGCTGATCTATAGTATCTATCCCTAGTGCGACTTGTATTTCCTATGCTTCTGCCTATCACTACCAGCACTATAGCAATCATTATACATTTTATCAATTTATATAATGTAAATAATGATAACTTGCTATAAATCGCAATATCATTGATAATTAACTATATATATCCATAACTTATCTAGAAACTCTGCTTTTTCCATTTATATCTTTTATAAGGAGCTCGCTCTGACTACTTCAACTTCAGCATTGAGCACAACTACCAATACCACTACCACGCCTACATCTGCCAGCGTCGCAGACTTTGCGCCCAAAGACCTTGCTGAGCAAATGCAACAAGCTTCCATGCAAGCCAGCCAGTTATTAAAATCGCTCTCACATCCTGACCGCTTATTACTTTTATGTCAGTTGACCCAAGGCGAATACTGTGTCAGTGAGCTTGAGGGCTTGGTCGGTGTCGGTCAGCCAAGTTTATCGCAGCAGCTAGGTATCTTGCGTAAAGACGAGCTGGTCACTACTCGCCGTGAAGGTAAGCAAATCTACTATAGTATCGCAAGTGAGGACGCATTATCGGTATTGCAGTTATTATATGAGCGCTTTTGTGCCAAAACAGACGCCTAACTGCGCGTTTGGTTTTTAACTATTTTTAACTTTCTTATCGTGATGACATATCGCCATGCCTTCTATCGCTGCTCGTCTGATTCCTACTTGGTTACGTCAGTATCAGCTGTCTGCCCTGCCGACTGACATCATCGCGGGCTTAGTCGTTGGCGTGCTTGTCATTCCGCAAAGCCTAGGCTATGCGGTGCTAGCAGGGTTGCCGCCGGTCTATGGACTCTATGCGGCCATTGTACCCGTGCTGGTATATGCTTGGATAGGCTCGAGCAATGTCCAAGCCGTAGGGCCTGTCGCCATTACAGCGATTATGACAGCCAGTAGTTTGCACCCTTATGCCAATGATGGCACGCAGCAATATATATTAATGGCCAGTTTACTGTCTTTGATGGTTGGCACGATGTTATGGCTGGCGGGAAGGCTGAAGCTTGGCTGGATTATGCAGTTTATCAGTCGCGGCGTATCGGCAGGCTTTATCAGTGGCGCGGCGGTATTGATTTTTGTCAGTCAGCTTAAGTATCTGACGGGGATTCCTATTGCAGGTAATGGCCTTATCGGTTATTTATCGAGTATGCAGATGTATGGTCACCAGCTGCATCCGCTAACCTTGATCATCGGCGTGATTGCATTTACGCTATTATTTGCTAATCGCTATGCGAGTAAATGGGTCTGGCGCTCTTGGTTGTCAGCCTCTTATGCAAAATGGGCTGAGCGTCTATTTCCGCTTATTTTGCTTGCTCTTGCCATTATATTAAGTATGAGTTTGCATTGGACAACGCACGGCGTAGCGACGATTGGTACTATTCCGCAAGGGCTGCCTAGCTTTACCCTGCCGTACTTGCCAGATTTTCATGAAGCGCTCAATCTATTACCGAGCGCCGGTTTAATGGCGTTGATTATCTTTGTTTCAAGCAGCTCAGTAGCCAGCAACTATGCACGCCTGCGCGGTGAAACCTTTGATGCCAATCGTGAGTTAACCGGACTGGGTCTGGCCAATATGGCTGGCGGCTTTTTTCAGAGCTTTACCATTGCTGGCGGCTTTTCACGTACGGCGATTAATGCCGACTCAGGCGCCAAAACGCCAGTCGCAAGTCTGGTCACTGTGTTGGTTATGATTGCGGCGTTAATCGCTTTTGGTCATTTATTAGCTCCTCTGCCCTACGCCCTCTTGGGCGCGACTATTATGACGTCAATTATCGGTCTCATTGATATGGCGACTTTAAGGTCAGCATGGCAACGCGACCGCTTAGATGCGGCGAGCTTTTTGGCGGCATTTATCGGGGTGCTGATATTTGGGTTAAATACTGGCTTAGTCATCGGTTTGATGGTGTCGTTTGCTAGCCTTATTTGGCAATCAAGCAAACCGCATGTCGCAGTCGTCGGTCAGCTAGCGGGTACAGGACATTTTCGTAATATCAATCGTCATGATGTGGTGACCTTTAGCAATTTATTGATGCTGCGTATCGATGAGAGCTTGTTTTTTGGCAATAGTGAATCCGTGCATCGCAGCGTCATACAAGCGACGCGGCAGTACCCCGATGCGCATGAGGTTATCCTGATTATGTCAGCGGTCAATCATATTGACTTGACCGGACAAGAGATGCTTATCAGCCTCAATCAAGAGCTATTGAATCAAAAAAAGCACTTAAGCTTTAGCTTTATTAAGGGACCGGTGATGGATATTATCGAGCATACACCAGTCATAACCCATCTATCAGGGCAGGTTTATTTAAGCACCATGGATGCGGTCAATGCGCTAAAAGATAATTAGCTTATAGCTAATCAATTTTTCGCTTAAATTAATCCTGACAGAAAGTGCTTTTGAGCAAACATCAGTGACAAAATATAGCTATGATGACCACTTTGTTATGCTAGATTGTAATAAGCCATTAAAATTTACAGAAACTAGAAATAGACAAAACCTTACGCCATTTAATATACGCGACCGAAAAACTTATGACCGATGATTTAACCATTTATAAGCAAATTTACCCAAGCCAATGCGTCAAGATTGCTGAGCTTGGCTACCGCTCTGTGCTCAATATTCGACCTGATGCTGAGACAGAGACGCAGCCTAATAGCTGTGACTTTACCAGTGCAACGGCAAAGGCCAACCTTAACTATCAGCATTTACCGTTCGATGATGAGCGTTTAAGCATGGCGACTGTCGAGCAGTTTGCCGCCTTTTATCGCAGCATGCCAAAACCCATCCTGATGTTTTGCGGTACGGGTGCACGCGCCAAATTGCTCTATCAAAGTGCACTGATGCAAGGTTTACTATAGAAAGCAGATAGGCTTTATTGAAATATTTTAATCCAAGCGCAAAATTTTCGTTTTTACGCTAAAAAATAAAAAGGAGCTCTTATGAGCCATGAAGTGAGTATTACCGGACAAATCACCCCTGATCAAGTACCTATGATTGCTGAAAATGGTTTTAAGACCATTATTAACAATCGTCCAGATGGTGAAGAACCAAACCAACCAACCAGTGCTGAGATTGAAGCTGCCGCTAAAAAAGCAGGTCTTGCTTATAAAGAAGTGTCTTTCGCCGGTAGCGAGCTCAATCAAAACCATGTTGAAGAATTTGCTGACTTTTTTAACCAAGCTGAGCAGCCTATACTGATTTTTTGCCGTACCGGTAACCGCTCAACGGGTATCTATGAAGCAGCAAAGCGTATGGATTTGTTAGACGATTAATGATGTCCTGAATAAAATTGTGGTTGCTTAAAAAAACAAAACCCCTAAAACCTACTAAGGTTTTAGGGGTTTAAAACTTTAATAAAAGCTAAAGCAAAACTTTACTGCATCACCAAGTATTCAAACGCTGATAATGCGGCTTTTGAACCTTCGCCCATGGCAATGTTAATTTGCTTAAATGGTACAGTGGTCACGTCACCACAAGCAAAGATACCTTTGCGGTCGGTGCGACAGCGCTCGTCAATCTCAATCTCGCCAAAGCGGTTTAAATCAACAAAGCCTTTGACAAACTCAGTATTTGGTACCAAACCAATTTGCACAAACACCGCTGACGTATCTAGCTCTTTGGTTTCGCTGCTGCTACGATCTTGATAAACAAGCGAAGTCACTTTACCATCTTGCGCTTTAATCTCTTGCGTTGCAGCACTAGTAATAATATCAATATTACTCTTCTCTTTGGCTTTATTAATCAGTACTTGGTCCGCCTTTAAATCATCGGCAAATTCAAGGACGGTCACGTGTTTAACAATACCTGCCAAGTCTAGCGCTGCCTCGATACCTGAGTTACCTCCGCCAACGACCGCAATATCCTTACCTTTAAAGAATGGACCATCACAGTGCGCACAGTAGGCTACGCCTTGACCCACGTTTTCATCTTCACCGGGAACACCAAGCTTACGCCACTGGGCTCCGGTCGCTAAGATGATACTGCGCGTCTCAAACGTCTCACCAGTATTGAGATGAATACGGTAGTTTTCTTCTTCAGTTTCACTGATTTCTTTGACGCTGACATGCTCTTTGAGCGTAATGTCATATTCGTGCAAATGTTTTTCAAAGTTCGCTGACAGCTCACTACCGGTTGTTAAAGGCACAGAAATTAAGTTCTCGATATCTTGCGTGTCTTTCACTTGTCCACCGATTCGGTCGGCGACCATAGTAACTTTTAGGCCTTTACGCGCGGTATAAATCGCCGCCGCCACACCAGCAGGGCCTGCACCGATAATCGTTACGTCTTGCTGCTCTAACTGCTCAGCGTCATCAGCCACTTCGCTCAATAAATCAGGGAACTGCTCTTGTAACTTCTCAATCAATTTAGCCGTATCGATTTTACCATTGGCAAAAGGTTTACCATTTAAAAATACCGCTGGTACACCTTGGATATTATTGGCTTCGACTTGCTCTTGAAACAAGGCACCATCAATCATCTCATTACTGATGTCATCGTTGAGCAGCGCAAATTGGTTCAGTGCTTGCACCACATCCGGACAGCTGTGGCAAGACAGAGAGACATAAGTCTGAAACTGTAGCGGCTTATTAAAACGCTTAATCAGTTTTTGAATACCTTCATCCAGTTTTAAGGTATGGCCGCCCGCTTGCAAAATCGCCAAAATCAGCGAGGTAAATTCATGGCCACCCGGAATACCGCTAAAAACGATCCCCGTATCAGTCAATGCATTATCAATATGACTGACGACTTTAAAACTAATCGGACTTGGTAAGCTGTCATCAGTTGCTGCGCTATCAAAATTGATTTTATCCGTTGTGCCAGCGATTTTAGTTAAAAAATCAATCAGCTCAGCACGTTTGCTATGTTCGCCGCTACCCAATACAAAGGTAATGGGGCGGGTCATATTTTCACTATAGCTTTTGACTGCGTCTAATAAACCTTGATCTATCATGTTTGTTCCTCATTATTATCAGATATGTAACGTCAGCTATATCGCTGCACATTTAAATAGGGTTTGGTGACAAGCTAAGTATCTGATTTAAAAAGCCATAAACACTTGCCTTACCACCTTTGATACGTCTATTATCAAGGCTTTGGACGTACCACGCAAGCCGATAAACTCAAACTTTATGTTTAATAAAACAAATCGTATATAGATATTATTATTTAATTTTAAAACCACCAATCAAAGAAAATCCATGACAGTCATGGTATCGGGTAAATTTTTTCGCTACAATCAGATGAGGCGAATAAGAAACACTCTTATTTACCGGTCGGCAGATTGACTGCTAGTTGTCGTTAACAAACGCCCTTTCTGCTGCGCACAAGCCTGTTCAAAACTGAGCTGAATTGCGATTTGGCTTGGTAAGACTGAAGTCTCACAATCATATAAATTCATCAGAGCACTCTTAACTAAAATGCGCTATGGCTTTACTAAGCCTGCGCTTCATAACAAGGATGACAACATGAGAAAGACTGATACATGGCAAGACAACAGAGATATTATTTGCGAACTTAAGCAAAAAGACAGCTACTTTGCGACCATTTTTGATGAGCATACCAAGCTTGATCAGCAAATCAACCAGCTCGATAAGGATTTGGTGACGCACGCCAGCTGTGACGAAGAAATAGAAAAAATGAAAAAGCGAAAGCTGCACTTAAAAGATGAGATTTATAAAATAATCGATAAAAATAAACTCAATTCTGCGGTATAAACGCTTTAGTTTATAACGCTACCTGATTCAATAGCGGCTTGGTTCGATGCTTACTTGCTTATCGAACCAAGCCGTTTTTTTTGCCGCTATTTTTATTGTACTTAGATCAATATAAGTCAATAAACGCTCGATGAGCATTGGCTAAATTAACTATGTAACCCCAGTTCGGGATAAGCCACATTGTAACTCATTGATACTATTTACAATGTAGTCACCTGTCCCTGCTGAGGCATGT